>JBHYGP010000357.1:0-10758 GCA_051858935.1 Sphingomonas sp. | reverse complement strand
AACTATTATCTAGCGCAGGCGGCTGGCTCGTCGCTCGCGCTGTTCTGGGCAGATATCGAGGCATGGCGCTGGATGTATCTGATGCAGGCGCTGCCGGCCGCAGTGTTCCTCGTCGCCCTGTTCTTCATCCCGGAAAGCCCACGCTACCTCGTCGCCAAGGGCCGCGATGCCGAGGCGCTGACTGTGCTGGTCCGCTTGTTCGGCACCGACGCCGGCACCGCCAAGCTGGCCGAGATCAAAGCGAGCTTCTCGACCGATCACAATCCGCGCCTCAGCGACATCCTGTCGAAGGGCAAGGGCGGGTTCCTCGGTATCCGCAGCATCGTGTGGGTCGGCATCATGCTGGCGGTGTTCCAGCAACTCGTCGGCATCAACGTGATCTTCTATTACGGCGCGACGCTGTGGCAGCTGGCCGGCTATACCGAGAATGACGCGCTGATGATCAACATCCTGTCGGGCGTGGTCTCAATCGCGGCATGCTTCATCACGATTGCGGTGATCGACAAGATCGGGCGCAAGCCGCTGTTGCTGATCGGCTCGGCGGGCATGGCGGTGACGCTGTTCGTGATGGTCTATGCGTTCAGCCAGGGCTCGCTCGATGCCAGCGGCAAGCTGGTGCTGTCGTCGCAGCTTGGCATGATCGCGGTGATCGCGGCGAACCTCTATGTCATCTTCTTCAACGTCAGCTGGGGCCCGGTGATGTGGGTGATGCTGGGTGAGATGTTCCCCAACCAGATCCGCGGATCGGCGCTGGCGGTGGCGGGCTTCTTCCAGTGGTTCGCCAACTACCTCATCGCCCAGACCTTTCCGGCCATGGCGACGTGGAGCCTGGCGGGTGCCTATACTTTCTACGCGGTGTGCGCTGTGATCAGCTTCTTCCTGGTCCAGCGTTACGTCAAGGAAACCAAGGGCCGCGAGCTCGAGGACATGGAAGGCTAAGCGGCTTTCCAGAAAAAGGGGGCAGGGGCGGGAGGCAACTCCCGCCCCTTCTTTTTTGGTTAGCCATGCGGATGGGCATTCGACAATCCTCCCCCGCCAGGGGGAGGTGGCGCCGAAGGCGTAGGAGGGGGAGGACGGCGATGACCTATCGCCTCTTGCCGCGGTGCTTCCGCCCCCTCCGTCAGGCTGCGCCTGCCACCTCCCCCTGGCGGGGGAGGATAGAGTCGGCCAGCGCCCTACGCCGCGCAGTTCTGCCGGATATACTCCGCATGGTCGGGCATATAGTCGACCGACTTGGCGACCGCGCTCGCGATATGCGCCAGCCGGTCGCGCGTTTCGGCGAGCGTCAGCAGCTCTGCAACCGGATCGTGGCGCGACCAGCGCATCCCCTGACCGACCATCACCGCGAACCAGCTGGTGTCGTTGAACAGCTCCTCATGCTCGCGGAAGCAGCGGCCCGAGCTTTCGAACACGCGAATTTTTTCCGCCAGCCGTTCGGGGATCGGCATTGTCCGGCAATAGTCCCAGAAGGGCGAATCATTGCGGTCGGTCGCACAATACTGGAGGATCAGGAAATCGCGGATCAGCTCGCTCTCCTCGATCATCAGCCGGTTGTAGCGCGCGCGCTCCGCCTCGGCGAAGCTGGAATCCGGGAAGTTGGACAGCAGCCGCGCGATGCCCGTCTGGATCATCCAGATGCTGGTCGATTCGAGTGGTTCCATGAACCCCGCCGACAGGCCGATCGACACGCAATTGCCGTCCCAGAAGCGCGCGCGATGCCCGGTGGTGAAACGCAGGAAGCGCGGGTCGGCGAGCGCCTCGCCATCGAGATTGGCGAGCAGGGTCGCCGCCGCCTCATCGTCGCTGATATACTCGCTGCAATAGACCATGCCGTTGCCGGTGCGATGCTGCAGCGGGATGCGCCACTGCCACCCCGCGCTGCGCGCGGTGGAGCGGGTGAAGGGAGTGAGACCGCCCGGCACCGACGCGCACGGTACCGCGACCGCGCGGTTGCACGGCAACTGCGCCGACCAGTCGACATAGGGCACGCCCAATGTCTTGCCGATCAGCAGCCCGCCAAAGCCCGAGCAGTCGATGAACAATTCGCCCGCGACCTGCTCACCCGACTCAAGCGCGACCGATGCGATATGGCCGCTTGTCCCATCGCGCGCGACATCGACGATGCGCCCCTCTACCCGCCTGACCCCCATCTTCTCGGCCAGCTCGCGCAGATACAGCGCGTAGAGCCCGGCATCGAAATGATAGGCATAGGCGATGCCCGACAGCGGCGAATTGCCCGCGTCGATCGGCGGCATGAAGCGGTTGGCGCGCCCGGCGCTCGCCATCAGCGAAAAGGCGTCGATGTCGTCGAACTGGGGGGCGAATTGCGGCTCACTCACCAGCCGCTGCCAATAGGCGTGGAAGGACACGCCCTCCATGTCGATGCCGTATTTGCCGAACGGATGGAAATAGCGGCGACCTAGTCCGCCCCAATCGACAAACTCGATCCCCAGCTTGAAGCTGCCCTTGGTCCGCCTGAGGAACTCATTCTCGTCGATGCCGAGCAGGCGGTTGAACGTGCCGATCTGGGGGATCGTCGCCTCGCCGACACCGACCGTTCCGATCGCGTCCGATTCGACCAATGTGATCGTTGCATAATCAGGGCCAAGAATGCGTGCCATTGCGGCCGCGGTCATCCACCCCGCAGTCCCGCCGCCCACGATCACGATCGACCGGATTCGTTCCGCCACGCTGGTTTTCCTCCCCAAGCTGCGCCGTGCAGCATCGCTGCAACATATGCGTCATTTTCTTTCTGGTAGCGCACAACATCTCTTGCCGAAAGCTGCGCATTGGCATAAGACAAAGAAATGTTAGCGCTACCTTATCGGCGCAACTGGGCAGAAGGGCCGAAAAGGCTCTCGAACGAGGAGGGGATGGATGTCGAATTGGCGGAAGCGTGTGCGCACCGATGGTCGCGCCGCATGGGGACTCGGAGTTTCGACCGCTGCGCTGATGACAGCGCTGGCTCTGCCGACCGCGGCAATGGCGCAGGATGCGCCGGCGGGGGCAGGCGAAACGACTGAGCCGGAAACGGTCGTCGTCACCGGTTTCCGTGAATCGCTGCAGAGCGCACAGGCGCGCAAGCGCACGTCGGACACGATCGTCGATTCGGTGACCGCCGAAGATATCGGCGCGCTGCCTGACCGTTCGGTCACCGAGACGCTTCAGCGCATTCCCGGCATCTCGATCAACCGCTTCGCGGCCGGCGTCGATCCCGACCACTTCTCGGTCGAAGGCTCGGGCGTCGTTGTGCGCGGTCTCACCTATGTCCGCTCCGAATTCAACGGGCGTGAGGCGTTCACGGCAAATAACGGTCGCGCGCTCAGCTTCGCCGACGTTCCGTCCGAACTGCTCGGCGGCGTCGACGTGTTCAAGAGCCCCTCGGCGGATCGCGTCGAGGGCGGCATCGCCGGCGTCGTCAACCTGCGCACCCGCCTGCCCTTCGACAAGAAGGGCTTCGTGCTCGCCGGCTCGCTCGAGCTCAACTATTCGGACTTCGTCAAACAGGCGTCGCCGACCGCTGCTCTGATCGTCAGCAACACCTGGGACACCGGGATCGGTGAGATCGGCCTGCTTGGCAGCGTTTCCTACTCGCAGCTCTTCTCGCGCGCGGATCGCTTCCAGGTGTCGAGCTTCCGCGTCCGCCCGATCTATTCGGACGGCACACGCACCGACGTGGTTCCGTTCGGTACCGCGACGCAGCAGGGCAGCGGCCTGTTCCCGCGCGGCGCCGTTATCGGCACGCAGGAATTCGAGCGGCGCCGCTTCGGCTATGCTGCCGCCCTTCAGTGGCGCAGCAATGATCGCCGGGCCGAAGCGACCTTCCAATTCCTGCGCTCCGACGCGCGTCAGGCATGGACTGAACACACGATCGAGATCGCGACCGACAACGTCGAATCGAACGGCGACTCGCGCGCGCGTGACGGCACGTCGCTCGCGTTCGACTCGTCCGGCCTGTTCGAGAGCGGGGTGATCACCGGCCCGACCGGCTGGCGCGACGACCAGAATACTGCGGGGAACATCCGCACCCCCGCATTCGGGTTGCAGTCGAACAATATCCGCCGCGATCATGACGAACGCGCGGTCACCGACGATTATGCAGTCAACTTCCGCTATCAGGTCACCGACAATCTCAGCGTCAGCGTGGATTATCAGCATGTCGACTCGTTCGTCGACATTATGGACAATGGCCTGTGGACGTCCTCCTATCAGGACGTCGGGATCCGGCTGAACGGCAGCAATCTGCCGACGGTTGACTTCCGCGCGCCGCAGAACTGCCCGACACTGCCGTGCACCGGCGCACCGGGCAGCTCGGCCAACTATCCGGCCTATTATTCGGGCACGAACAACAGCTTCGCGTCGCCGTACAACAGCTTCTACCGCTCAGCGATGGATCACATCGAGGCAAGCACCGGCAATTCGGATGCCTTCCGCCTCGATGCCGAACTGTCCTTCCCCGGCGATGGCTTCCTGAAGTCGGTTCGCGTCGGCGGCCGCTATGCCGACCGCGATCAGGTCGCGCGCTTCTCGACCTATAACTGGGGTCGTTTGAGCGAGCAGTGGGGCAATGGTGGCCCGGTGTGGCTGGATGATCCGGTCGACAATGTTCAGGGCGGCAGCGGCGGCGCTCCGCTCCAGGGCTATCAGCAGTTCTGCTTCGACAATTTCTTCGCCGGCTCGGTCAGCAATCCGCTGAACGGCCAATGCCGTCCCTTCTATAACGCGAATACGACCACACCGTCGGGTTATCTCGCCTATATCGATTATGCCAACCGCATAAACCGCGAGTGGGAACCCACGACCACCGGTGCTGGCGGCCGTGTGATCAATGGCGGCTGGCGTTCGCTGGCGGATCGTCCGAATGCGATCGCGGGCACGCCCTTTACACCGGGTGAAATCAACCCGCAGCAGGAGATCAACAAGGCCGCGTACATCATGCTGCGGTTCGGCAACGAATTCGGCAACGGCATGAATTTGAGCGGCAATGTCGGGGTGCGCTACACCACCACCAACCGCAAGTCGCAAGGGTTCGTCGAATTCCCGTTCCCGACCGATCTGCCGCCCGATACCGCGGCCTGCCAGACGTCGATCAACAACGTGGTTGCGGGTACGGGAACATCGGTGGACCCGCGTTGCGCACTCACGCCGGCGCAGCTGACGCAGATCACCAGCTATCTGAATGGTGCGATCGTCCCGAATAATTTCGACCTCGACTATGACTATTGGTTGCCGAGCCTCAATCTCAAGCTTGAAGTGGGTGGCGGACTTCAGTTCCGCGCCGCCTATTCGAAGGGCGTTGCGCCGCCCTCGCTCGGCCTTGTGCGTAACTATTTCCCGGTCGTAGTCGCCGCACGGCCACTCGTCGATGGGAATGGTGCGCAAATCCCGATCGTGGTCACGCCTGTTGCGCCCGGGACGGGAGCATTCGGATCGGATGGCGTCATTGCCCCGGGTCAAGTGCAGATTCAGGGTACCTTCAACGCGGGCAACCCACAGCTGGTCCCAACCGAAGCGGACAGCTTCGATATCACCGCTGAATGGTATTTCTCGCGGGTCGGGCAGCTGACGGCGTCCTTGTTTTACAAAGAGCTGAGGAACGTGCTGACCAACAGCACCTTGCGGCGCACTTTCAGCAACAATGGCCAGACGTTCGAGGCTGTCGTGACCACGCCGGAAAACTCGGGGGATGTCGGCAAGATCAAGGGCTTCGAAATCGCGTACCAGCAGGTGTTCGACTTCCTGCCCGGGCCGCTCAAGGGTCTCGGTCTGCAGGCGAACTACACCTATGTCGCGAGCGAAGGTGTGCCGCAGAGCACGCTGTCGGAGACCGATCCAGACGTGGCGGCGGGCCGTCAGCCGACGATCAGCGGGGCCAACTTCCCGCTGCAGGGGTTGTCGGAGCACCAGTTCAACATCACCCCGTTCATCGATATCGGACCGGTGTCGGCGCGTGCATCGTACAGCTGGCGTTCGCAATATCTGCTGACGCTGCGCGACGTGATCACGCCGTTCGATCCGATCTTCCAGGAGGATTACGGCCAGCTCGACGCATCGATCACCGTGTCGATCACGCCGCAGCTCAAGCTGGGTATCCAGGGCGTGAACCTGACCAACTCGGTGACCAAGACGAGTGCGGCGGTGACCGACCAGAATGGCGATATCCGGCTCGTCCCGCGCGGCTGGTACATGAACGATCGCCGCGTCACGGGCATGATCCGCTTCAGCTTCTAAGGGGCAAGCTTCCCAACCTCCCCGCCGTCGCCCCTCCCAGGGCGGCGGCATTTTTTTGTCTGGCGAAGGTGGGCGCGAACAGGAGGGGTGCAAGAAAATGCTGCGCAGCACGGGGCTGCGCAGCGCAGTGTTCTTACAGGATCACAGCCGGGCCCCAGTGGAGCCGCTGTCGGGTCACGCAATCGGCTTGGCCTCGCCGAATAGCCGCACCAACTCGTGCCGCATCGGCTTGGCGCGGAAGCTGCTGTCATAGGGACAGCAACGCTGCGGCAGGCCGTCCTTGCGCGGCGCGAACCCCTGCAACCAGCTATATTTGTCGACCATGCCCCAGGCGAGCACGTCACGCAGCTGGGGGTAGGACAGCATCAGCTCCATATAGGCGCGCAGATACGCGACGACGCCCGCGTCGCGCACGGCGGGATCGCCGGGCAGGGCGTTGTCCTTGACGTCCAGTTCGGTGATGACGAGGCGATAGCCCATCGCCACCGCCTCATCGATGAACTTGCGCCATTCGGTTTCCTGACGCGGGCCGAGGCCGGTGGCGGGGTCGAGCTTGAACATCTCGATATGGCTCTGGATGCCTAGTGCATCGACCGGCACGTTGCGCTTCCTGAATCCCTCGAGCAGCTTGAGCACGCCTGCGCGGTGCTTCTCGTTGCCCGGCTCCCAGCTCATATAGTCGTTATAGACCAATTCCGCGTTCGGCATTTCCGCACGCGCGGTGTGGAAGGCAAGGTCCAGCACCGGCTCGACGCCGCCCATCGCTTTCGACAGCGAGGTTTCGACCAGCCCCGACGTCTCGGGGTCGACGGCTTCGTTCACCACGTCCCAGCTCGAGATCGAATCCTTGTAGCGGCGCATCACCGTCTGGATGTGACCGGTCAGGATCTTCTCGGCCGCCGCCTTGGGTGCCGATCCGAAATCGTGATTGTTGAGCCAGTTCGGAAACCATTTCGGCCGCGCCCACAGCAAGGTGTGGCCGCGCACGTCGAGATTCCGGGTCCGCGCCCACGCAACCATCGCGTCGAACCGGTCGAAGCGATATTCCGTGGGCGAGGGGCGCAGCGCCTGCCACTTCATTTCGTTCTCGGCAACGATTACGCCGCACTCGCGCTCGACGATCGCAGCGTATTCGGGATTGTTGAACGACGCCGCATCCGCGCCCGGCGGTGCCCAGGCAACCGCCGTCCCGAACCGCCGCCCGTTGCTCTTCGCAAGCGTGTCGATACCCGGCGGTGGAAGGCTCGCCGCAGCCGATGTGGCGGCGATGAGCGGGAGCGCGGCAAGGCCGGCGAGTGTCTGGCGGCGGGTCGGGTTCATAGGGACTCCTTGTGATGTACCGTTTGCGCGTTGGGCCGCCCGCACGCTGGTTCATCGCCGGACAGGCATGCATGCTCAGACAATGGTCAGCAGCACGGATTTGAGCGAGGCCGAGCTGTTGCCGACGCGGATGTCGACTTCGCCCGCCTCGACGATCTCGCGCATGTTTGCGTCCCAGAGCGCAAAGGTTTCGGCGGGCAGCTCGAACCGGACGGTGCTTGTCTCGGCCGGCTGGAGTGTCACCCGCTCGAAACCCTTGAGCTGCAACACTGGCTGGGTCACCGATGCGGTGCGGCGGCTGATATAGAGCTGGACCACCTCGTCCCCGGCGCGAGTGCCGGTATTGCGGACGTCGACCGACACGGTGACCCGCCCGTCGCGCGGCATCTTGGCGGCGGACAGCTGTGGCTCGCCGAGCGCGAAGCTGGTGTAGCTCAACCCATGGCCGAACGGGAACAGCGGCGACTTGTCGGCGAACAGGTAGCCGCGCCGCGCCGATGGCTTGTGGTTGTAGAAGGACGGGACCTGCCCCGCATCGCGGATCACCGTCACCGGAAGCTTCGCGCCCGGATTGACGCGGCCGAACAAAGCCTCGGCCATCGCGGTGCCGCCTTCCTGACCCGGATACCAGCATTCGAGCACGGCGTTCGCCTTGGCCACCACCGTGGGCCAGCTCGGCGGACGACCGTTGATCGCGGCGATCACCAATGGCTTGCCGAGCGCTGCCAGCGCCGCGACCAGCTCATTCTGCTCGCCGACGATATCGACACTGGTACGGTCGCCCAGATGGGTTTTCGCGAATCCCTCGCGGCTGGTCTGCTCGGTATCGCCGATGGCGAGGATGATCGCGTCCGCGCCCGTCGCCACCTCGACCGCCTGCGCGATCAGCTCGCGGTTCTTGACCGGATCGGCGAGCTGGACGTTGCTTTCCGACCGGTCCTCGCTGCGGGTGATGAACACGCCCTGCGCGGTCAGCAATGCGACCTTGTCCCCGACGAGAGCGCGCAGCCCCTGGATCAGGCTGACGGTCTGTTTCGGCACGCTCGAATAGCCGCCCAGCCGCGCGATCGCATGGTTGGGGCCGATCACCGCGAGCTTGCGCACCTTGTCCTGCGCAAACGGCAACGTCCCGTCATTGGTGAGCAGGCACAGCGACTTGCGCGCCGCCTCCAGCGCCAGCGCGCGCGCTTCGGCGTTGCCGGTGATGCGTTCGGCCAACGCGGCATCGCCATAGGGGTTTTCGAACAGCCCCGCGCGGAACTTGAGTGTCAGCATCCGCGCGACGGCGCGGTCGATCGCGCTCACCTCGACCTTGCCCGCGCGGACCTGATCGACCAGCGTGCGGTATGCCATGCCGTCGGGCAGTTCGCTGTCCACGCCCGCCGCCAGCGCCAGCCGCGCCGTCTCTTCCAGATCGGCAGCGATATGGTGGATGCTGTCGAGTTCGTTGACCGCGCCATAATCGCTGGCGATCAGCCCGTCGAAGCCCCATTCGCCGCGCAACACATCGCCCAGCAGCCAGGTGTTGGCGTGGCTCGGCACGCCGTCGATCTCGTTATAGCTCGGCATCACCGCGCCGATCGAGGTGCGCTTCACGATCTCGCGGAACGGGGGGAAGAAATATTCGCGCAACTCACGCTCGGACAGTTGCGCTGGGCCGACATTGACGCCGCTTTCGGGCTGGCCGTGGCCGGTCATGTGCTTGAGCGTCGCATAGACCTTGCCGGGGGCGAGCTTGTCAAACTTGCCCGGCCCTTGCAGCCCCTCGACCGCCGCGACGCCCAGTTCCGCAACGAGATAGGGGCATTCGCCGAACGTCTCCTCGATCCGGCCCCAGCGCGGATCGCGGACGATATCGACCACCGGCGAAAGGACATAGGGGACGCCGCGCGCCCGCGTTTCGCGCGCAATCACAGACTGGACGCGGCGCATCAGGTCACGGTCGAACGCACCCGCCAGCCCGATTGCCTGCGGGAACATCGTCGCGTCGGTTGCCATGTAACCGTGCAGCGATTCCTCATGGAACAGCACCGGAATGCCGAGCCGCGTGTCATTGAGCGCCCAGCGTTGCACCGCGTTGATGAACTCGACCGTCTGACGCGGGGTGCGCCAGCGCGCGGCGGTCCCGCCCGATGCGCCGGTGATGCCCGGCACGCCGCGCTTGTCCGACGGGCGGGTGACATGGCCGATGCCGTTGGGATAGGCGGCGCTCGCCTTGGCGGGGTTGAAGGCGAGGTCGTCGATCACTTCCGCCTTGCGCGCCCAGATCGCGATCATCTGCCCGACCTTTTCCTCCAGCGTCATCCGTCCGAGCAGGTCGGCGACGCGCGCGGGGATCGGCGCGCGGGCGTCCTTGTAGAGCGGCGCGGCGAGGGCGTGCGCGGCGGGGGCGAAGCTGATCGCGACGGTGGCGGCGGACGCCTGCCCCAGCAGGCGGAGCGCGGCGCGGCGGTTCATGGGTTCACCTTCAGCGTGACGGCCTGAAGCGTGGCGGAATCGGCACCGGTCATGATATCGAACTCCCCGGGTTCGATCACCCGCTTCATGTCGATATTCCACATCTGGAATGCGTCGGGACCAAGGGTGAGCTTGACCGTCCGCGTCTCGCCGGGCTTCAGCGTCACACGGCGGAATGCCTTCAATTCCTTGACCGGGCGGGTGACGCTGGCGGCCTTGTCACGCAGATACACCTGCACCACCTCGTCGCCCTCGCGCGCGCCGTTGTTGGTGACATCGACCAGAACATCGACGCTATCGCCGGCCTTGATCGACGCTGCCGACAGGCGCGGCGCGGCGAGCTTGAAGCTGGTGTAGCTGAGGCCATAGCCGAACGGGTAGAGCGGCGCGGTCGTGTCGAACAGATAGCCGCGCTGCGCACTCGGCTTGACGTTGTAGGTCATTGGCAGCTGGCCGACATGGCGCGCGACCGTCACCGGCAGCTTGCCACCCGGATTGACGCGGCCGAACAGCGCGTCGGCAATGGCATGGCCCTGCTGCTCGCCGCCATACCAGGTTTCGAGGATCGCATCGGCCTCAGCCGCGATCTTGGGGTAGGAAGGCGGGCGACCGTTGACCAGCACGACGACCAGCTTCTTGCCGAGCGCCTTCATCGCGTCGAACAGCTCAAGTTGCTCGCCGACGAGGTCGAGGCTGGCGCGGTCGCCCAGATGCGCGTCGGCCCAGGCTTCGCGGCTGGTCTGTTCGGTG
>JBHYGP010000356.1:0-3059 GCA_051858935.1 Sphingomonas sp. | reverse complement strand
CGCCCGGTGTGCAGGCTTTCGCAGGCAGCGCCGCTCGGCTCTTCGCGCAGGAACAGTTTGAGGTCGGGATAGCCGCGGCGTAACCGGGGGAGGATGCGGGGTAGCAGGAACGGGGCGATGGTCGGGATGACGCTCATGCGCATCTCCCCCGATAGTGGTCGCCCGGCCGCGCGCGCGAGGTCGGCCAGTTCGTCCGCCTCACGCAGCACGCGCCGCGCCTTGTCCACGATCCGCTCACCCAGCGGCGTGAAGCGGACGACACGTCGGGTGCGCTCGACCAGCACGACGCCGATCAACGTTTCCAGCTCACGCAACCCCGCCGACAGCGTCGATTGCGTAACAAAACTTGCCTCCGCCGCACGCCCGAAATGGCCGTGATCCTTGAGCGCGACGAGATATTGCAGCTGCTTGAGCGTGGGGAGGTAGGTCTGCGCCATTGATTGATCCATGCGATTGATGGCGCGTATATAAGTGAGTGATGCGATGATACCAAGGCGTTGCGGCGGCACGAACGCCGGTTCGCGCCGCCGCCCTGCGCGTTATCGTGCGGTAGCGAGCGCCACTGCGTCGGGACCTGCCGGAAAACTGAGTTGGCCGGTCTTGTCATGAACCGCCCGCCACACGCCGTCGGCGACATCTGCCTCCGTCGTGAACAGCGCCGGGGTTGCGAACGCGGTCAGGACCGGTTCTGCAAAGGGCATGTAAGCCGCAGGGATCGCATCCTCGATTCGCGTGCCCGAATTCTGGATGAAGCGCGTGGTCGGACCATAGCCGGGCTGGACCAGCCTGGCGCGGACGCCGAACGCGGCGAGTTCGTGCGCGAGCGCGCCGGTGAAGCCCTCGATCGCGGTCTTGCTGGCGGTATAGACCGAGACGAGCGGCATCGGGGCCAGCACCGCGCTCGATGTGACATTGACGACTACGCCCGACCGCTGTGCGCGGAAACCGGGGATCACCGCTTGGGTCATCGCCATCACGCCGAACGTGTTGGTTTCGAAAATCTCCCGCATCCTGTGCATCGTCATCGCCTCGAGTACGCCGATTGCGCCGATGCCGGCATTGTTGACCAGCGCGTCGATCGGCCCGGCGGCTTCGATCGCGGCGGCGATGCTCTCTGGCCGGGTGACGTCGAGCCCGATCACGCGAATCCGCTCGCAGCGGGGCAGGATGTCGAGCCGTGGCGTGCGCATCGTCGCGATGACGCGCCAGCCGCGCTCATGGAACAGGCGGGCGGTTTCGAGGCCGTAGCCCGAGGAACTGCCGGTGATCAAAATGGTCTTCATTGGGGGCTCCATGCATTGTTCAGCACGGACCTGATGCCTTGTTCAGGGGTGGACGATCTACGATTGATAATCCTGAATTAGTTTGCCATCGTCCAATTATGGTCGACCCTCTCAGTGAGATAATCGCGCTCCTCAAGCCGCAGGCCGTGCTTTCCAAGCTCATCAGCGGTGCCGGGAGCTGGGGTGTGCGCTATGGCGACTATGGCGCGCCCAGCTTTTGCACCGTGATCGACGGCCGCTGCCGCCTGGCGGTTGACGGACAGGGTCCGGTGACGATCGAAGCGGGCGATTTCATACTGATGCCGGCGACACCGGGTTTCGTGCTGTCCGGGTTCGAGCCGGTAATCCCCCG
Organism: Sphingomonas sp.; assembly: GCA_051858935.1. Classification (GTDB taxonomy): domain Bacteria; phylum Pseudomonadota; class Alphaproteobacteria; order Sphingomonadales; family Sphingomonadaceae; genus Sphingomonas. The sequence goes on along the minus strand of JBHYGP010000356.1, from coordinate 1,424 downwards.
CTTCATCGACCCGCATGCGGCACCGCCACCGATCGACGAATTGCGCCATGGCGATCCCGATGCGGTACCGGATGTGCGGTTGCTCGGCGGCTATTTCAGCTTTGCCTCGCGCGACACCGAACTGCTGGTGTCGCTTCTGCCCCAATTGATCCATGTTCGCGGTGTGGATCGGCTGTCGGCGCTGGTGGCAATGGTGGGGGAAGAGACGCGCAATGCGCGGCCGGGGCGCGATCTGGTGCTCGAACGGCTCGTCGAGGTCCTGCTGGTCGAAGCGCTGCGGGCGACACAGGGGGAGACAGCCCCGCCGGGACTGTTGCGTGGCCTGGGCGACCGGCGGCTGGCGGCGGCAATGCGCGCGATGCATGCCGACCCGGCACGGGCGTGGACGATGGGCGAACTGGGGCGCAGTGCCGGGATGTCGCGCTCGACATTCTTTGACCACTTCAGCCGAGCGGTGGGTGTGCCGCCGATGGAGTATCTGCTCGCCTGGCGGATGGCGCTCGCGAAGGACCTGTTGCGCGGGCGGAAATTTGCGCTCGCCGAGGTCGCCGAGCGCGTGGGCTATGGTTCGGCGAGCACGTTCAGCACCGCCTTCAGTCGGCATGTCGGTCAGCCGCCGGGGCGGTTCGCGCGCTGCGGGGTGGCGTGAGTGGCACGATAACGCCACCCCCGCATTCTACGGGGGCGGCGTCGTGCGGGGTCAGGCGGCCGCGGCCTCGATCTCTTCGGCGGGGAGCCGGATGAGATGATCGAAGGCCGAGAGGCCGGCGGTTGCGCCTGCGCCCATCGCGATCACAATCTGCTTGTATGGGACGGTCGTCACGTCGCCTGCAGCGAAGACGCCCGCTACGCTTGTCTTTCCGTGGGCGTCAACTTCGATTTCACCGCGTTGCGACAAAGCGAGCGTGCCTTTTAGCCATTCGGTGTTCGGGACGAGGCCGATCTGAACGAAAATGCCCTCAAGCACGATGTCATGCTCCGCGCCGGTAATGCGGTCCTGATAGGTCAGGCCGGTGACCTTCTCCGCGCCGTTGACGCGGGTGGTCATTGCAGAGGTGATGACCTGGACGTTGGGCATGCTGGCAAGCTTGCGCTGAAGCACCGCGTCGGCGCGCAGCTGGCCGTCATATTCGATCAGCGTGACATGGCCGACGATCCCGGCCAGGTCGATCGCCGCCTCGACGCCCGAATTGCCGCCGCCGATCACCGCGACGCGCTTGCCCTTGAACAGAGGGCCATCGCAATGCGGGCAATAAGCGACGCCCTTGTTGCGATATTCCTCCTCGCCGGGCACCCCCATCTGGCGCCAGCGTGCGCCGGTCGAGAGGATGACGGTCTTGGCCTTGAGGCTGGCACCATTGGCCAGCACGACCTCATGCAACCCGCCTTCACGCGCGGCCGGGATCAGCTTGTCGGCGCGCTGG
>JBHYGP010000355.1:0-3062 GCA_051858935.1 Sphingomonas sp. | reverse complement strand
CGTTGCGCACGAAGTGAAGCAGCTCGCCGGCGAGGCTGCACGTGCCACCGGCGAGATCCGCCATCTGGCCGATTCGATGCATGGCGGGGCCGAGGTCGCACAGGACGCGCTCTCGGAAATTACCGCGATGGTCGGCGACCTCGCCACCGCCGCTGAAGCGATCCGGGCCGCCGTCGATGCCCAGCGCGAGACCGCGTCGGCGATCGACCGCTCGGCGCGTGATACTGCCACCGGTGCCGCCTTCATGGCCGAACGCGTACGCGGGGTGGCCGCGATGGCAGGCGAAACGGAGCAATTGTCCGACCGCGTCGCGGCTGCCGCGGGCGCCCTGTCCCGCACAGCAAAGGCGCTAGACGAATCGACGCGCGGGTTCCTCACCAAACTCGACGCCGCCTGAGGCGCAAAAAAGAAGAAGCCGACGGGTCGCCCCGCCGGCTCCAGACTCCCGCTCGGGAAGTCGCGTTAGAAGCGGAACGCTGCCGTCGCCCGCAGCGAGTGGAAATCGAATTTGTCGCTGCGGCGGAAATCCGCACCGCCCGCCAGCACGAACGGATTGGTCGCGCCCGCCGTGCCGGTGCCGACCGCAACCCGCGAGTCGCTGTCGTCATAGCGGCTGTAGAGATATTCCAGACCGATCGAGAAGTTGCGGCCGATCTTCTGCTCGACACCGCCGCCGGCCTGCCAGCCCCATGCCATGTCGTCACCCTCGACCGCGAAGCTGTTCGCGGTGTTGCTGCTGCTGAAGCTGTTGTCGAGCTTCGCATAGGCGCCGCCGCCGGTGGCGTAGAAAAGCGTGCTTTCGCCCACGACCATGCCGGCACGCAGACGCAGCGCCGCGTTCCAGTCGAGCTCACGCGTCATGGTATAGAAAGCCGGGGTCGTGCTGTAAGCGGTAACGCTGTCGCGTGCTTCGGTCTTGCCGAACTCGGCGACCGCACCGATCACGAACTTGCCCATCTGCTTGTCGAAGCCGATGCGGCCATAATATTCGAGATCGTCCTTGTCGTTGGTACAAGCGCTGTTCGCGCTCGACGTCGCCGCGCCGTTGCAGAAGCCCGGCGAGAAGGCGTCGGCACTTGCCGGGGGAGCCGTCGTAATTGTGTCGCCGAACGTCCCGTCGCGGCCCGCATCGAAATCGATCCGCTCGCCGACATCGTTGTTCTGAACGGTGTAGCCGACCGATCCGCCGACATAGAAGCCGTCAAAAGCGGGCTCGCCGTCCTGGGCCAGAGCCGGGGCAGCAGCGAGGGTCAGGGCGGCCGCTCCGGCCCCCAGCAGGGTACGCATACGCATCTACAGGATACTCCAATTGAACTTGCAGGCAGGATAACGAGGCAGGCGGTGCTTCTTTCCCGACCCGTTCCAAATTCCCGCGTTCATGTTGCCCCGCAGCAACACCCGCGCTTGCCCCGACGCATGCGGCGGACTAGCCAGAACAAATGTCGTCCGATCTTTTTCAATCCGGTTCCGCCACCCCCACCAACAGCTACGACGCCAGCTCGATCGAGGTGCTGGAGGGGCTGGAGCCCGTCCGTCGCCGGCCGGGCATGTATATCGGCGGCACCGACGAGCGCGCGCTGCATCATCTCGCTGCCGAAATCCTCGACAATGCAATGGACGAGGCGGTGGCAGGCCATGCCAGCCGGATCGAGGTGACGCTGGACGTCGGCAACCGGTTGACCATCGTCGACAATGGTCGCGGCATCCCGACCGATCCGCATCCCAAATTCCCCGACAAATCGGCGCTGGAGGTGATCTTCTCGACCCTCCATGCGGGCGGCAAATTCTCGGGCAAGGCTTATGCGACCTCGGGCGGCCTGCATGGCGTGGGCGTCAGCGTCGTCAACGCGCTGTCGACCGACATGGTGGTCGAGGTCGCGCGCGACCGCCAACTCTATCGCCAGCGCTTCAACCAGGGGCAGACAATGGGGCCGATCGAACTGGTCGGACCGACGCCCAACCGGCGCGGGACCAGCGTCGCTTTCACGCCCGACACCGAGATTTTCGGGGAGATGCATTTCAAGCCGGCGCGGCTGTACAAGCTCGCGCGCTCCAAGGCGTATCTGTTCGCGGGCGTCGAAATCCGCTGGAAATGCGCGCCCGAGCTGATCAGCGACGACACCCCGGCCGAGGCGGTGTTTCAGTTCCCCGGCGGGCTTGCCGACCACCTGAAGGAACAGCTCGGCACGCGCGAGGGCGCGACGGCGGAGTTCTTTGCGGGGCGACAGGACTTTCCCGGCGAAGCGCAGGGCAGCGTCGAATGGGCGGTCGCCTGGCCGCTGTGGAGCGACGGTTCCTATAGCTGGTACTGCAACACCATCCCGACGCCGGATGGTGGCAGCCACGAACAGGGGCTGCGTCAGGCGCTGGTGCGCGGCATCCGCGCGTTCGGCGAGCTGGTCGGGCAGAAAAAGGCCAAGGACATCACCGCCGACGACATCATGGTCGGGTCGGAGCTGATGCTGTCGGTGTTCATCCGCGACCCGCAATTCCAGAGCCAGACCAAGGATCGCCTGACCTCACCCGAGGCGACCGGGATGGTCGAAAAGGCGGTGCGCGACCATTTCGACCACTTCCTCACCGACAATATGGAGCGCGGCAAGGCGCTGCTCAACTATGTGCTGGAGCGGATGGACGACCGCCTGCGCCGCAAGCAGGAGCGCGAGGTCAAGCGCAAGACCGCGACCTCAGGCCGCAAGCTGCGGCTGCCGGGCAAGCTGACCGATTGCTCCGCCGACGATCCGGCGGGGACCGAATTGTTTATCGTCGAAGGTGACTCGGCGGGCGGCAGCGCCAAGCAGGCGCGCGACCGCAAGACGCAGGCGATCCTGCCGATCCGCGGCAAGATCCTCAACGTCGCGTCCGCCACCAGCGCCAAGATCGGCGCGAACAGCGAGATCGCCGACCTGACGCTGGCGCTCGGCTGTGGCACGCGCAAGGACTGCCAGCCGGATAACCTCCGCTACGAACGTATCGTCATCATGACTGACGCGGACGTGGATGGCGCGCATATCGCGACACTGCTGATGACGTTCTTTTTCCAGGAGATGCCCGACATCGTG
>JBHYGP010000354.1:0-3091 GCA_051858935.1 Sphingomonas sp. | reverse complement strand
GCACGCTGGGGGAGCCTGTATGATGCGCTCTACGGCACCGATGCGCTGCCCGGCGTAGCGAAGCCGGGCGGCTATGATGCCGAGCGTGGCGTGCAGGTGATCGCGGCGGCGAAGGTGTTTCTGGACGAATCGGTGCCGTTGACGGGACTGAGTTGGGCGGACTTCAAGGGCGGCGACCTGCCGCTCGCCGATCCGGGCCAGTTTGTCGGCACGCGCGGCGAATCGATGCTGTTCGTCCACCACGGCCTGCATATCGAAGTGGTGGTCGATCGCGCGCATCCGATCGGCGCGACCGATCAGGCGGGGATCGCCGACGTCATCCTTGAAAGTGCCCTGACCACCATCGTCGATCTGGAGGATTCGATCGCGGCGGTGGATGCGCAGGACAAGGTCGTGGCCTATTCGAACTGGCTGGGCCTGATGCGCGGCGACCTGACCGAGACGTTCGACAAGGGCGGCAAGACGCTGACCCGCGCGCTGGCGGACGACCGCGTCTATCAGCGGCCCAACCAGAGCGACCTGACCCTGCCGGGCCGCAGCCTGTTGTTCGTGCGCAATGTCGGTCACCTGATGACCAACCCGGCGATCCACATCGCTGGCGCGGAGGCACCCGAGGGCATCCTCGACGCGATTGTCACCAGCACGATCGCATTGCACGACCTCAAGGGGCTGGGCCGCACGCGCAACAGCCGCGCCGGCAGCATCTATATCGTCAAGCCCAAGATGCACGGGCCCGACGAATGCGCCTTCACCAACGATCTGTTCGATGCGGTCGAGGATCTGCTCGGCCTTGCCCGCCACACGATCAAGGTCGGGGTGATGGACGAGGAGCGGCGGACCAGCGCCAACCTTGGCGCGTGCATCCATGCGGTGCGCGATCGCATCGCGTTCATCAACACCGGCTTTCTCGACCGCACCGGGGACGAGATCCACACCAGCATGCGCGCCGGACCGATGATCCCCAAGGCGGAGATGAAGGCGAGCGCGTGGATCAAGGCGTATGAAGATCGCAATGTCGGCATCGGCCTCAGGCACGGCCTGTCGGGCCGGGCGCAGATCGGCAAGGGGATGTGGGCAGCGCCGGATCGCATGGCCGACATGATGGACCAGAAGATCGGCCATCCGCTGAGCGGCGCGAACACCGCCTGGGTGCCGTCGCCCACCGCCGCCACGCTGCACGCGATGCATTACCACAAGGTCGATGTATTCGCCCGCCAGCGGGAGATCGCTGGCGAGGCAATACCGCCGCTGGCACCGCTGCTGACGATCCCGGTCGCGCAGGGCCGCAACTGGACCCCGGAAGAGGTTGCGCGCGAACTGGACAATAATGCGCAGGGCATCCTTGGCTATGTCGTGCGCTGGATCGACCAGGGCGTCGGCTGCTCCAAGGTGCCCGACATCCATGATATCGGCCTGATGGAGGACCGCGCGACGCTGCGCATCTCTTCGCAGCATATTGCCAACTGGCTGCTCCATGGCGTTGCCACCGCAGCCGATGTCGACGCGGCGTTCGCGCGGATGGCGGCGAAGGTCGATGTGCAGAATGCCGGCGACCCGGTCTACCGCCCAATGGCGGGCGACCCCGACAGTCTTGCGCTGCAGGCGGCGCGGGCCTTGGTGTTTGAGGGGGTGGCGCAGCCGAGCGGCTATACTGAGCCGCTGCTCCACGCCTATCGCGCACGGGCCAAGGCGCGGGGTTAACGCCTCGGCACCGCATTGAACCTTCCCGCCGCTGGCACGTTGCGCTAGCGGTCGGGTGCGTGCTGTCTGTCAATGGCGCGATCCCATTGGGAGGTCAGGGGTATTCCGGGCGTGCGGTTGTTGATCCTGTTGCTGGCGAGCAGCGCGCTCGTTCCCGGAATCGCGCGCGCCCAGATCGATGGCGGCGCGGGGAAGCCCGGACAGGGTGCGCCTAGCGAAGATCCAAAGACATTGGAGCGCGAGGCCGAACGGCGCGCCGGAGCGCAAAGCGAAAAGCCGATCGTGAGCGACGAGGAGTTTTCCGACGCGCTACCGCAATTGTCCGACGATATGGACGCGCCACTTGAGCAGATGATACCGCCTGCGGAGCCCGTGGCACCGGTCGAGCCGATCGAGGATGCGCCGCCGCTCGACGAGGCCGGGACGGAGGCGGAGATCGCCGCGCCGCTCATTCCGCTCGCCGAGTTCGACGCGACCCCGATTGCCGAACCGGTCACCGCCAATGACGAGGCGTCGATCGAGATCCGCTACGCCACGCGCGTCACCGGTCTCGACGAGGTCGGGCTGGAGGATCAGTTTCGCGACCTGTCCGCGCTGGAGGATGGCGATGGCGTTGCCGCCAATGCCGCGATCATCGGTGCGCGGGCGCGCGAGGATGAAGGGCTGGCAGTGCGGCTGATGAAGTCGCTCGGCTATTATGACGCGACCGCCGTCTCGACGATCACGCAGACGCCACAGGGCGATCGCCCGGTCACCGCGACTGTCGCCGCGGTTCCGGGGCCGCTTTATCGCTTTGGCGAAATCCGGGTCGAGGCCGACCCGACGCTGCCACCCACGCTGATCGCCGACAATCTGAAGCTGCGCACCGGCGAGCCGATCGACGCGGTGCGGGTGCAGGCGGCCGAAGCGGCTGTCAGCGTCGCGCTGCCGCAGACCGGCTACCCCTTTGCCGAGGTCGGCCAGCGGGACATATTGCTCGACGAGACGACGCGCACTGGCGATTATACCCTCCCCGTGACGATCGGCCCGCGCGCGCGATTCCGCAGTATCCGCACCGAGGGGGATGCGGTGTTTGCGCCCGACCATATCGACGTGCTGACCCGGTTCGACCGCAATGATCTGTACGACAGCCGCAAGGTCGATGACCTGCGCGATGCGCTGATCGCGACCAGCCTGTTTTCGACGGTTTCGGTTGAGCCGGTGAAGACCGGGGAGGTCAATCCCGACGGGACCGAGGGCGTCGATCTCCTTGTCCGCCAGGCCAAGGGGCCGCCGCGCACGCTGGCCGGCGAAGTCGGGTTCAGCACCGGCCAGGGCTTCCGCGCGGAGGTCAGCTGGACCCATCGCAACCTGTTCCCGCCCGAAGGCGCGCTGATCGTAACGGGCGTGC
>JBHYGP010000353.1:0-3111 GCA_051858935.1 Sphingomonas sp. | reverse complement strand
TCGGGTCGGTCAATGCGATCATCGGCGGATATTATTTCAACGAGGTCACCGACGAGCGCGCGACCGTGCCGCTCGCCTTCCCGCCCTCGCCGCCGGTGATCGGCTCGCTGCTGGCAGGCGGACCGGGGTCGCGCGACCTTCAGGTTTCGCGGCTCAAGACCGACTCCGTCGCGGTGTTCGGCGAACTCGCATGGAACATCACCGACGCGCTCGAGATCAGCGGCGGCCTGCGCTACACCAGCGATCGGAAGAATTATCGCGGGACGGTGCTCAACCTGTTCCCCGCGACGCTCCCCGATCCCAATCCGCTGCCCACGCTGGCAACGTCGCAGGGCGGGACGCTGTTCATCTTCAACCGCCCGTTCCAGCAGGATTTCTCGGCGCTGACCGGCTCGGCAAGCATCCAGTATCGCTGGAACGACGCGATCAGCACCTATGCGTCCTATGCCAAGAGCTTCAAGTCGGGCGGCTACAACACCCGCTACAACGCGGCTCCCGCCGGCAATTTGCCGGTGCCGTTCGCGGAGGAGAGCGTCACCAGCTATGAAATTGGCGCGAAGACCAATATCGGCCGGCTGCGCCTGAACCTCGCCGCGTTCCAAGCCGAGTATAAGGACATCCAGCTGATCTTCCGCCAGGGCGTCGTGCCGCTGCTGTTCAATGCGGGTGAGGCACGCATCCGCGGGCTGGAGGCCGAGGCAAGCCTGCGCACGTCGTGGGGGCTGACGTTCGACGCGGGGATCAGCCTGCTCGACGACCAGATCAAGAGCATCACCCCGGTGCCGGGCGCGACCGCGACGGTGACGCCGAACGACGATCTGCCCTTCACCCCGGACGTGCAGGCGAATTTCGGGATCAGCTATGCGATTCCGCTGGGCGGCGACATGAAGCTGACGCCGCGCTTTGACGGCAGCTACCAGTCCAAGATCACCTTCATCACCGGCAGCATCCCGCTGATCGAAGAGAATGGCTATTTCGTCGGCAACGCCTCGCTGACGCTCAAGCTCGGCAACGGGGTCGAGGTCAGCGGCGGCGTCAACAATCTGTTCGACGAGCGTTATCTGATCCAGGGCAACGCATCGCTGGCAACGCTGGGATACGCCGAGCGCATCTTCGCCCGGCCGCGCAGCTGGTATGTGCAGGTGGCGGCGTCCTTCTGATTGACGCGGGCTGAGGGGGCGAAAGGGGCAGGGCGGGAACCGTCCTGCCCCTTTTGTCGGGATCAGGCGGGTGTGGCGCGGGCATCGCGTGGCGCGAGGGGTTTTGTCAGTAGTATCGCTGCGCCCCCCTGTTAGTCTGGCCCCATGCGACTGTCCGGCATTGCCGCTGCGCTGACCGCGCTCATCGCCCAGCCTGCCCTTGCGGCCGACCGCTGGCCCCCCGGCTATGCCGCGCTGGCGGCGTACCAGAAGGGTGACTTTGCGGCGGCGAGGCTGGCGCTGGATGCGGAACTGGGCAAATGCGAGGCCGCAAAGCCGGACGCCGACCAGTGCCTCGACCTGCTGTTGGCGCTGTCCAACGTCGCGCGGGCGGGGGGCGATGCGCGGGCGAGCGAGGGTTATGGCCGCCGCGCGCTCACCCTTGCCGAGCGGGTGCTTCCCGCCGGGCATCCCGATATCGCGGCGAGCATCAACAACATCGCGACCGCGCTGGCGACGCAGGCGCGCTATGCCGATGCCGAGCCGCTCTACCGCAAGGCACTGGCAATGCGGCAGGCGGCGCTGCCGCCGGGGCATCCCGACATCGCTGCGGGGATCAGCAACCTTGCCTATAATCTGAACGCCCAGGGCCGTTATGCCGATGCAGAGCCGCTGTTCCGCCAGGCGCTGGCGATGCGCGAACAGGCGCTGCCGCCCGGACATGCCGATATCGCCGTGAGCCATAATGTGCTGGCGCTCAACCTGTATGCGCAGGGGCGCTATGGCGATGCCGAGCCGATGTTCCGCAAGGCACTGGCGATGCGTGAGGCGACATTGCCGGCGGGGCATCCCGACATTGCGGCGGGGTATCGCCACCTCGCCGCGAACATGAATGCGCAGGGCCGCTATCGCGAGGCGGAGCCGTTGTTTCGCAGGGCTCTGGCGATGCGTGAGGCGAGACTCCAGGCAGGGCATCCCGAGATTGCGGGAAGCTATAATGATCTTGCGTATAATCTGAAATTGCAGGACCGGTTCGCTGACGCGGAGCCGCTCTACCGCAAGGCGCTGGCGATGTACGAAGCACTGGCACCGGACGGGCATCCGCTGCTCGCGACGGCCCTTAACAACCTTGCCTCCAACCTGAACGCGCAAGGCCGACTGAGCGATGCCGAGCCATATTTCCGCAAGGCGCTGGCGATGCGTACGGCGCTCTTGCCGAACGGGCATCCCGACCTTGCGGAGAGCATCAACAACCTCGCGTTCAACCTGTTCGATCAGGGGCGGTACGCCGACTCGGAACCGTTGTATCGCGAGGCGCTGGCAATGCGCGAAGCGGTGCTGCCGGTCGGCCATCCCGATATCGCCCAAGCCTATAATAACCTCGCCTTCGCTCTGAACGAGCAAGGGCGCTACCGCGAAACCGAGGCGCTGCTGCGTAAGGCGCTGGCGATCCGCAGCCGCTTCCCGGAGTCACACCCCCACCGGATCGATGGCTTCTGGTCGCTGGCGGTGATCCTGCAAACCCAGCGCAAGGCGGCGGATGAGGCGCGCAGCAGCTATCGCGTGGCGGAGCGCGGGGCGATCGAGCGGATGCGGTCGTTCGCCGATTTCGACGCGAGCGCGCAGGCCGAAATCCGCAAATATCGTCCGATCTTTATCGGCGAGGTGCGCGCGGCATGGGATCTGGCGCGCGCGCCATAGCAGTCGTGCGTTTCCTCCATCATCCCGATTGCTTTGCGCGCCAACTCCCGGCACCTGAAGGCGCATGAACTTCGGTATCGACCGGCTGATCGCCGACCCCGCGCTTCTCGGACAACTCAAGGGCCGCCGTGTCGCGCTGCTCGCGCACCCGGCTTCGGTGACGGCGGACCTGACGCACAGCCTCGACGCGCTGGTCGCGGCTGGGCTGAACGTGTCGGCGGTGTTCGGGCCGCAGCATGGCGTTCGCGGCGACCTTCAGGACAATATGATG
>JBHYGP010000352.1:0-3118 GCA_051858935.1 Sphingomonas sp. | reverse complement strand
CCCGCCCCCCCCCCCGCCCCCCCCCCCCCAGTACCCGTGGGGGGGCGGGGGGGGGGCGGGGGGGGCCACCGCGCAGCTTCGCTGCCCCATCAAACAGTTGGCGGGACCACCATGGGCCGTTGCTTGAATATCCTCTGACGCCGTTTACGTCAGGTGGGGACCATGTACCACAGACCAGGGTCTGAGCAGGGACAGCCCCCATGGATGATGAATCGCCTCAGGGATAATCGCTAAAGCTCGCACCGGGCAGTACCCGCCGATCCCAATCTAGGCGTGCGGTGCGCACGGATCAATGGGGGTTGGCGGCGTAAGCCTCAAACAACAGTTCAAGATTGCGGCGTCCGGGCAAGATCGCGACCACCTCGATCACGTCACCGACATAGTGAAAGAAGATCAGATAGTTGGTGTGAACGATCGATCGAATGCCCGGGCGTAATTCGGGCCGCATCGTGCCCAGCAAGCCGGGAAGCGCCGCCAGCTTCTCGCACCGCGCTTCCAGCTTGGCGACGAACGCGCTCCCGGCCTCGCGACTGCCACTGCGTTGGGCGATGCCCAAGGCGATCTCCACCAGATCCTGCCGGGCCGCGCTCGTATAGGTCAACCGCCGCATTTAGCGGGCTGCGCGATCGGCTTCCCATTCATCCAGCGCCGCCTCGACGGACTGACGAACATCTTCGGGGCTATGCTGGCCGCCGCGTTCGATCGACGCATTCAGCGTGTCGCGCAGTGCCTTCAGTTTGGACTCGCGCTCCTCGACAAGACGCAACCCTTCGCGGACGACCTCGCTCGCCGAGCCATAGCGACCCGATTTGACGACGCCCTCAACAAAGCCTTCCCAGCGTTCACCAATCGAAACGTTCATCTCGACCTCCTGCCGAAACGCATAGCCCAATAACAAAAACTGCGCAATTTTCGTTATTGCTCCAGCGCCGCCGCGACCGCCTCCAGCCGATCCGCCAGATTGTCGAGCAGCACCGGCGACACACCGCTCGGCGGATTGCGCTCGGCCTCATCCAGCTGGTCGGCGAGGATCAGCGCGAGGAACAGCATCGTTCGCTCGCTGCTCAGGCCACCCGACGCGCGCACTGCGGTCTCGGCATGGCGTTCCAGCAACGCGCCCAGCCGTTCGAGATGCAACTCCTCGCCGTCGCGACAGGCGATCGTGTGGCTGCGTCCGGCGATGCTGAGCGTGACCTGACCCATCAGTCCTCGCCCTCCTGCGCGATCACTGCGTCGAGCGCGACGATCGCCTCCTCGACCCGCCCGCGCAGCGCCGTGTGGCGATGTTCCAGCCGTTCGGCGTCGAAGGCGCGCCGCTTGGCCGCCGCCTCGATCCGCGTGAGCGCGCGCTCGATCCGGTCGAGCGCGGAAGGTGCCGCATCCGCCATGCGGGGGTGGATAGGGGGGCTTTACCCGCGCCGCAACCCCGTGCGGTTGACGACTGCGCCCGCGCGCCCCATTGGCACGCCAACTTCGATTCGCCGGGCCGTGGCGAGACTCAACGCGACGCGCGCAAGGCCCGAAAGGGGATATGCCGTGACCATTTCATTCGCCGACCGCGCCAACGCCATCCGCGCCCTGTCGATGGACGCGGTGGAAGCCGCCAATTCGGGTCATCCCGGCATGCCGATGGGCATGGCCGATGTCGCTACCGTCCTGTTCAGCGATTACCTCAAATATGATCCGACCGACCCCAAATGGGCCGACCGCGACCGCTTCGTGCTGTCGGCCGGCCACGGCTCGATGCTGATCTATTCGCTCTTGCACCTGACCGGCTATGCCGAGCCGACGCTCGACGACATTCGCAACTTCCGCAAGGTCGGCTCGCCCTGCGCCGGCCACCCCGAGAATTTCGAGCTGCCCGGCGTCGAATGCACCACCGGCCCGCTGGGTCAGGGCCTCGCCATGGCGGTCGGCATGGCGCTCGCCGAACGCCACCTCAACGCCGTGTTTGACGACAGCGTCGTCGACCACCGCACCTGGGTGATCGCGGGCGATGGCTGCCTGATGGAGGGCATCAACCACGAAGCGATCGGCCTTGCCGGGCATCTCAAGCTTGGCCGCCTGATCGTGTTGTGGGACGACAATGACATCACCATCGACGGCAAGGTGTCGCTGTCGTCGAGCGAGAATATCCCCGCCCGCTACGAGGCAACCGGCTGGCACGTCGTCGCCTGCGACGGCCACGATCCGGCCAGCATCGCCGCCGCATTCGACGCCGCGATCGCCGACCCGCGCCCGTCGCTGGTCCGCTGCAAGACCGTGATCGGCAAGGGCGCTCCCAACAAGGGTGGGACCAGCAAGGTCCACGGCTCGCCGCTGGGTGCCGATGAAGTCGCCGCCGCCCGCGAAGCGCTTGGCTGGACGCACGCCCCGTTCGAGATTCCCGCCGACATCGCCGCCGCCTGGGTCGATGCCGGCAAGCGCGGTGCCGCACCCCATGCCGAGTGGAAGGCGCGCCTCGCCGCGCACGCCGACCGCGCCGAGTTTGAGCGCCGCATGGCGGGCGACCTGCCTGCCTTCAACCTCGACGGCTATATCGCCGGCCTGCTCGCCAACCCGCCCAAGGTTGCAACGCGCAAGTCCAGCGAAATGGCGCTCGAACCGCTGACCGAGAATCTGCCCGAACTGATCGGCGGCTCGGCCGACCTCACCGGCTCGAACAACACCAAGACCAAGGCGACCGGCCCGCTGACCGCCGACAATTATGCCGGCCGCTATGTCTATTACGGCATCCGCGAATTCGGCATGGCGGCGGCGATGAACGGCATGGCGCTGCATGGCGGGATCATCCCCTATGGCGGCACCTTCCTCGTCTTCTCCGACTATGCCCGCGGCGCGATCCGCCTCTCGGCGCTCCAGCGCGCGCGCGTCGTCTATGTGATGACGCATGACAGCATTGGCCTTGGCGAAGACGGCCCGACGCACCAGCCGATCGAGCATCTGCAGAGCCTCCGCGCGATGCCGAACCTCAACGTGTGGCGTCCGTGCGACGCGGTCGAGACGGCGGCGGCGTGGGACCTGTCGCTGCGCACCGCCGATGGCCCGTCGATGCTGGTGCTCACCCGCCAGAATCTGCGCCCGCTCGTCGGGGAAACGCAGGTCGCCGATATCGCCA
>JBHYGP010000351.1:0-3133 GCA_051858935.1 Sphingomonas sp. | reverse complement strand
CGATGTTGAATTCGGGGAGGCGGCCGTCGAACAGCTTGGGCACCACGCTGCGGATCGAATGCGCTTCGTAGAGGACGATGCTGGGGTGCAGCGCGCGCAGGCGGTCGATCTCGGCGCGCAGGGCCGCGTGATAGGGGTCGAAATAGGCGGCGCGGCGGCGGGCGATTTCGGCTGCGTCGGGCTCCTTGCCCGGATGATAGAGCGGGTCGCCGTCGAAGGTTTCGGTCGGGCACAGGCCGGTGGTGAACTGGCCGGGGTAGAGCGTCGCGCCGCCGGGGTCGCGGTTGACGTCGATCACCGTGCGCGAGGTGGTGGTGCGGACAATTGTCGCGCCGAGCTGAAACGCGAAGGCGTAGAGCTGGTCGATGTACAGATCGGCGTCGTAGCGGGCGCGGTTGAGCGCGACGAGCGACGGGGCGATGTCGGCGGGGATTTCGAGGCCGGCATGCGGGATGCTGACGATCAGCGGGCCTTCGTTGCGGGCGGTGACGATCATGCGCCCACTCCCGGTAGCCCTTCGCCGAGCGCGCCGCTCGTCACCAGCGCCGTCGCCAGCGCCATGTCCGGGGCGAAGTGGCGGTCGTCTTCCAGCGTCGGCACCTGATCGCGCAGCAGGGTGCGGGCGGCTTCGAGCGGTTCGCTGGAGGTCAGCGGGGCGTGGAAATCGCAGCCTTGCGCCGCGGCGAGATATTCGATGCCGAGGATGTGGGCGAGGTTGGCGGTCATGGCGAGCAGGCGGCGCGCGCCGTGGCCGGCCATCGACACATGATCTTCCTGATTGGCGCTGGTCGGGATCGAATCGACGCTGGCGGGGTGCGCGCGTTGCTTGTTCTCACTGACCAGAGCGGCGGCGGTGACCTGGGGGATCATGAAACCGGAGTTGAGGCCGGGGCGCGGGGTGAGGAAGGCGGGGAGCCCCGAAAGGGCGGGATCGACCAGCATGGCGATGCGGCGTTCGGCGAGGCTGCCGATCTCGCAGATGGCAAGCGCCAGCATGTCCGCAGCGAAGGCGACGGGTTCGGCGTGGAAATTGCCGCCGGACAGGGCCTCACCCGTATCGGTGAAGATGAGGGGATTGTCGGTGACGCCGTTCGCCTCGATCGCGAGGGTTGCGGCGGCCTGGCGGATCAGGTCGAGGCAGGCGCCCATCACCTGGGGCTGGCAGCGCAGGCAATAGGGGTCCTGCACGCGCTCGTCGCCATCGCGGTGCGAGGCGCGGATGGCGGAGCCGTCCATGAGGGTCGCAAGCGCCGCTGCGACCTCGATTTGGCCGCGATGGCCGCGCACTTGGTGGATGCGCGGGTCGAACGGGGTGTCGGAGCCTTTCGCCGCCTCAGTCGACAGCGCGCCGGTGACGAGCGCGGCGCGGAACAGCTTTTCGGTCTCGAACAGTGCGGCGAGGGCGTAGGCGGTGCTGAACTGGGTGCCGTTGAGGAGGGCGAGACCTTCCTTCGGGCCGAGGGTTAGGCCGCCGAGCATGGTGCGGGCGGGGATGCGGCGCGGGCCCATCTCGACTTCGCCCACGCCGATCATCGCGGCGGCGAGGTGCGCGAGCGGGGCGAGGTCGCCGCTCGCGCCGACCGACCCCTGCGAGGGGATGATGGGGGTGATGCCGCGGTCGAGCATGTCCTGAAGCATCGCGATCGTCGCGGGCTTAACGCCGCTATGGCCCTGCGCGAGACTGGCGAGTTTGAGACCGATCATCAGGCGGACGACCGGCGCGGGCATGGGGTCGCCAACGCCGGCGGCATGGCTAAGCACGATGTTGCGCTGGAGCGTTTCGAGGTCTTCGTCGCCGATCCGTACGCTGGCGAGCTTACCAAAGCCGGTGTTGATGCCATAGACCGGTTCGTGCCGGGCGAGGATGTCCTGCACCGCCTGCGCGCTCGCCGCGATCTTGTCGTGGCAGGATGGATCGAGCGGGGCGGGCTCGCCGCGATAGATGGCGTTCCAGGTGCTGAGCGGGGTGTTGCCGGGGAAGATCATTGGCCTGCGTACACTCGGGAATGAAGGGGGTTGGCGGCGATGCGATAGACCAGCTCGGCGGGGTCGGAGATGTGCCAGATGGCGAGGTCGCAGCGGCGGCCGGCTTGTAGCGTGCCGCCTTCGATCCCGAGCGCGCGGGCCGCGTTGACCGTTACGCCGCGCAAACACTCCTCGACGGTCAGGCGGAACAAGGTCGCCCCCATGTTCATCGCGAGCAGGATCGACGCCATCGGCGAGGTGCCGGGGTTGCAGTCGGTGGCGATGGCGATTGGAACGCCCGCGTCGCGCAGGGCCTGGACCGGCGGGCGGCGCTCTTCGCGGGTGAAGTAGAAGGCGCCGGGGAGGAGGGTTGCGACGGTGCCGCTGGTCGCCATTGCGGCAATCCCGGCGGCGTCGAGATGTTCGAGATGATCCGCCGATAGCGCGCCATGGCGCGCGGCGAGGGCGGCGCCGCTGAGGTTGGACAGCTGTTCGGCGTGGAGCTTGACCGGGAGGCCGTGCGCCACTGCGGCAGCGAACACGCGATCGGTCTGGTCGGCGGAAAATCCGATCCCTTCGCAAAATGCGTCGACCGCGTCGGCGAGGCCGACAGCGGCGGGGATAATCTCGCTGCACACCAGATCGACATAGCCGTCGGCGTCGCCGCGAAATTCGGCCGGAACCGCGTGGGCGGCGAGCAGGGTGGTGCGCACGCGGACATTTCGCACCTCGCCGAGGCGGCGGGCGGCGCGGAGCATCTTGAGTTCGTCGTCTAGGCTCAGGCCGTAGCCGGACTTGATCTCGACCGTGGTCACGCCTTCGCCGATCAGCTGGTCGAGGCGGGGAAGCGCGGTGGCGATCAGCTCCTCCTCGCTCGCGGCGCGGGTGGCGGTGACGGTGGAGAGGATGCCGCCGCCGGCGCGGGCGATTTCCTCATAGGTTGCGCCTTCGAGCCGTGCTTCGAACTCTTTCGCGCGGTTGCCGGCGTGGACGAGGTGGGTGTGGCAATCGATCAGGCCGGGGGTGATCCAGCGGCCGTCGCAGTCGATGATTTCGCGGGCA
The DNA here is from genome assembly GCA_051858935.1 of Sphingomonas sp. Lineage (GTDB taxonomy): Bacteria > Pseudomonadota > Alphaproteobacteria > Sphingomonadales > Sphingomonadaceae > Sphingomonas. The sequence continues at coordinate 106 of JBHYGP010000351.1, read as the reverse complement.
TCCGGGGCTTCGGCACCGGGGCCGACATAGGTGATCGTGTCGCCGACCGCCGCCACCGCGCCATGCTCGACCACGCCCAGCCCGCTGCCGGCCATCGTCGCGAGAC
>JBHYGP010000350.1:0-3137 GCA_051858935.1 Sphingomonas sp. | reverse complement strand
CACGCTCTTGCCCAGGCGGTCACGGCCCCAGCCGAAGACAAAGGCTTCGTCGGCGGTCAGCTTGACCCCGTCGCGGGCGAGGCGGAGCGCGGGTTCGACGACCTTGGCCCAAGGGAGCTTGCCCCATTTGCGGTGCGCGAGTTCGAGGCCGGCGACGGTGCCGGGGACGGCGGGGGCGAGATAGCCATAGGAGGCGATGGCGCGTTCCTTGCCCCGATTGTCCACGAACATTGCGGGGGTCGCGGCGCGCGGGGCGATGCTGCGAAAATCGAGGACGCGGACCTGTTTCGACTTGGCGTCATAGACGGTCATGAACCCGTCGCCGCCGATATTGCCCGCGCGCGGCAAAGTGACGGCGAGCGCGAAGCCGACCGCGACCGCCGCGTCGATGGCGTTGCCGCCTTCGCTCAGGATTCGCGCGCCCACTTCGCTGGCGATGGCGTTCTGGCTGACCACCATGCCGCGCGTGCCGACCACGGGCGAGTGGATCGAGGGGTATTCGAGGAGGTGGCGGCTTTGCGCCAGCGTGGGCGCGGGGAGGGCGAGGCCGAAAGCGGCGAGGGCGAGGGTGAGGTTACGCAGGAACATGGTCAGTCAGTCTCCGTATTCCTCCCCTGCATCGCAGGGGAGGGGGACCATCCGAAGGATGGTGGAGGGGCGGCTGCGCAGACAGCCGTGGGCAGCTCGGCAACATTCCGCCCTCTGCGGGGCGGCCCCTCCGTCATCGCTGCGCGATGCCACCTCCCCTGCGGGGCAGGGGAGGAATAGCGGGCCTCACTCATTGTCGCTCGCCTTGTAGACGGCGACGTCCATCTCCCCCTCCCAGCGGGCGACGGCGGTGGCGATCGACAGGTCGGAGGTGACGTTGGGCACGGTGCGGATCATGTCGAGGATGCGGTCGAAGGGCAGGATGAAGCCGACGACGATCGCGGTCTGCTCCGGCGTGATGCCGATCGCGTGGAGCACTGCGGCGAGGACGAACAGCGAGCCTGAAGGGACCGGCGCGACGCCCATTGCGACGATGGTGGTGGTGGCGGCGATCACCAGATAGTCGGCGAGCTGGAGATCGACGCCGAACGCCTGTGCCGAGAACAGGGTGAGCATCGCGACATACATTGCCGCGCCGTCCATGCCGATCGTTGCGCCGAGCGGGAGGACGGTCGAGGCGACCGGGGGCGACACGCCGAGGTTACGCTCGGCGACGCGGATCGCGACGGGAAGGGTGGCGCTGCTCGACGAGGTCGAGAAGCCGACCATGATCGCATCGGCAATGCCGCGGAAGAAGGGGAGCGGCGGGAGCCACGCCATCAGCCGCACGACGATGACACCGTGGATCAGCAGCGTAACGATGGCCGATCCGACAACGACGCACAGGCCGAGTTTGAGCACCGCGATGAAGCTGGACGGGCCGGTGGTGCCCATGACGACGGCGATCAGCGCGAACACGCCGAACGGCGCGGTTTCCATCACGAAGCCGACGATCTTGAGCATAACTTCGGAGCCGGAATTGAGCAGCTGACGCACCGGTTCGCCGCCCTTGCCCGCCGCGATCACCCCCGCGCCGACGAGGATGGCGAAGAAGATCACCGCCAGCGTCTTGCCATCCGCCATCGCGCCGATCGGGTTGTCGGGGATGATCTCCATGAACATCTGCGCGGTGTCGGGCGGAGTGCCCATCGCCTTGGGGATGGCGCCCGCGAAGCTCGCGCCGAGGCCGGGGGCGATCAGGGTGGCGACGATGAGGCCGGTGGTGACGGCGAGTGCGGTGGTGAAGACGTACATCGCCAGCGTTTTGACGCCGATGCTGCCGAGCCGCTTCGGGTCGGCGAGCGCGGCTACCCCTGACGCAATTGTCAGGAACACGAGCGGCACGACCAGCATGCGGATCAGGCGGACGAAGGCGGTCCCGATCCAGCCGATCGACGTCGCGCCCTCACCCCAGACAAGGCCCGCCGCTGCGCCGAGGACGAGCGCGGCGAGGATGCGTTTCCACAAGGCGACGCCGAACCACCAGGCGAAGGCGCGCTTGATCGGGCCGCGTCGCTCGGCGGGATCGGACAGGGTCGTGTCAGTCATGCGGGGCAGGTCCATTCGGGTTGGCGCGGTTTGGGTAAGGGGCGGCCGGCGAGGGTGCCGGTGAGCTGGCCTTTGTCCACGGCGAGGCGGCCGTTGACCAGCACGTAGCGGACGCCGGTGCTGGGGAGGTCGGGCTGATCGTAAGTGGCGCGTTCGGTGTAGGTTTTTGGGTCCAGGATCGCGATGTCGGCGAACTTGCCGGGAGCAAGGACGCCGCGATCGGGGAGGCCGAGGATCTGCGCGGTCTGGGCCGAGGAGCGCTGGACGAAGCGTTCGGGACTCATCAGCTTCTTGTCGCGGACGAACATGCGCCAGCCGCGCGCAAAGCTGCCCATGCGGCGGGGATGGCCGTTGGTGGCGTCGGAGCTGCCGACAACCCAGCTCTGGCGCGCGAAGGCGTCGATGTCGGGCTGGGTCATGTTGAAGCTGGCGATGCTGGTCCCGGGGTCGGCGATCAGGATGCGCGCGGCGGCGCCGAGCGGATCGAGCTTCCATTGCGTGGCGAGGGCATCGAGGCGCTGGCCCTTGTGCGGGCCGCGCACCAGCAGAATAGCGTTGGCACCGCCGCGGATGCGCAGTTGTTCAGCCATGCCGCTGCGGAGACGCGCGTCGAGCGTCTTGAGATTTGCGACCATCGCGGGCGCGCCGCCATCCTGTGCCCAGCGCGGGACGAGCGCGGCGGCGAGCGAGGTGCTGGAGGCTTCCCACGGATATTGGTCGGCGGTGATGGTGACGCCGGATTTCTGTGCAGTGGCGATGTGCGCGATGACCTTCGGGGCCATGCCCCGAACGTCGGCGCCGAGCGCCTTGATATGCGCGATGTGGAGCGGGAGCTTGCCGTCACGGGCGATGGCGAGGGCTTCGTCGATTGCGGGGATCAGGCCGATCGAGGCGCTGCCCTCGTCGCGGAGGTGGGTTTCGTAGATACCGTTGAAGCGGCCTGCGACGGTAGCGAGTGCGGCGACTTCGTCGGTTTTCGCGAAGCTTTGCGGGGCGTAATAAAGGCCGGCGGACAGGCCGAGCGCGCCGCTGCACATGGCGCGGGCGGTGTGGGCCTTCAT
>JBHYGP010000349.1:0-3144 GCA_051858935.1 Sphingomonas sp. | reverse complement strand
GCTTCGACCCGCTCCCGCAATTGCTCAAGAATGTGCGCTTCTCGGGCGGAAAGCCGCTCGAACACAGCGCGGTGCGGGACGTGATCGCCGCCGCCGAGGCCGAGCTTGAAGGCACCGGCCGCCTCGTCATCCGGCCCTCCGGCACCGAGCCGGTCATCCGCGTGATGGCCGAGGGTGAGGACATGGCGCAGGTCGAGGCGGTGGTGAATCGCATCTGTGACGCAGTGCGCATGGTGGCGGGATGATTCCGTACGAGAACAAGGATGAGAAGCTGGCGCGCGTCGAAATGCTCTCCAAAGAATGGGAGTATCGGCACCGCGTCTTCTGGACGTCATTCAACATCTGGGGATTCTTGGTTGGCGCCGCGATTCTGGGGCCATTTCTGAAGCCGGACCTGCTCAATATCGGCTGGCCAATCTTGATCGTGCCGTCTTACGGCATGGGAATATCGATATTCGCTTGGTATCACCTTGGCGCAGAAGCAAGAAGGATGGCAGCAGTATATTCATCTTACGCAGCCTTCCGCCGCGTCGATAGGTTTGTCTCACCACAATCGAGATTAAAGCATAATATATACCATCTTTCGGCCGCAAAAGTTATTTCAAACATATTTCTGTATGTTCTGGCGCCATCTTGCTTATCGTCGATTATAATTCTATCTATTCAACTTGTTTCTAAATTTGGAAACCCCTTCTCATGCGATCGCGCTAGTGTTGTAAGGGGACTCTTTTATTTCATTGCGATAATATTACCGATCTCCGGGGCGGCCTTGGGCCTCAAAAATGCATTCAAAGCGCAGCGTCGGAAGTATCCCCTGGAAGAGGGAAGCACTGACCCCCAAGATAAACCCTATCGTCACCATTGAGCGGGATTTTGAGACAAGGACGACGCCATGCTCGAAACGCGCCTCGACCGCGAACGCTGCGGCACCGATCTTCGCACCGATCAGGTCGCGCGTTCCGCTGTTCGTTCGCACACGCCTTTCGCACCAAGCGCGCTGGAACGCTGCGCGCAACTTGCCCTTAGCATGGCCGGATAGGCGTGGAACCTGACTGGCAACCCTTCCACACGCTCGACCTCGCCGCGCAAGGCCACTTACCCGATGGCTGGGCGGAACAGGTGGTCACGCTCGCCGATGCGCCCGAACGGATCGCGATCATCGACACGCCCGGCTGGAGCTTCGGAATCGTCGAGGGCGACATTGTGCGCGCGCGCCTTCCCTGGTTCTGGGCGCTCTATCACGGCGTATTGCGCGATTTTGCCAGCGCCAGCATCGGCCAGCCGGTGTTCGCCAGCAACCGGTTGAGTTCGGCAACCACGCTCAACATCCTGCGCGGCGGCGGCGCGACCAATGACTGGCACCGCGACGCCAACATCGTCACCGGCGTGTTCTACGCCGCCGTACCCGAAGGCGCAGGGACGCTATCGTTCCGCGACGGCGAAGCACGCAGCGCGCGCCTCACCCCCCGCCCCGGCCTGTTCACCTGCTTCCCCGGCGCGGTCGAGCATTGCGTCGACCCGCTGCCCGAAGGCGGCGAGCGGCTCGCCATCGCGATGGTCTATCACGCCAGCCCGACCGACCAGCCACCGGCGTTCGGGCGCGACGTGTATGTATTCGAGGGCTAGGCTTACTCTGCGAGCTCCCCAACTCCGTTTGCCCTGAGCTTGTCGAAGGGCCTGTCCTGAGCTTGTCGAAGGGCGATCTGCCGTCCTTGCTGAATTCAGCCATCGTGCTTCGACAAGCTCAGCACAAACGGGGTAGAGCCAAGCCGACAACCAGCCCAAGGACGTCAAATGCTCGAAATGCGCCCCGACTGCGAACGCTGCGGCACCGATCTTCCCGCCGATCAGGGCGGGGCCTTCATCTGTTCGTTCGAATGCAGCTTCTGCGCCGACTGCGCCGATCAGCTGGACGAGACCTGCCCCAATTGCGGCGGCGAACTGCTCGACCGCCCCGCCCGCGTCGGCGATGCGCTCAAGAAATACCCCGCCAGCACCGCGCGCCGCTTCAGCGGGAACGACAATTGACCCGCATCGCGGTCGTCGGCACCGGCGCGGTCGGCGCCAGCATCGCCGCCTGGCTGATCGCCGCGCCCGGCCATGACGTCACCCTGTGCGCACGCACGCCGTTCGCCACGCTACGGGTCGAGACGCCCGATGGCGTGCTCGAAAGCACCCCGCGCCTCCTGACCGACCCCGCCAATGCCGCGCCCGTCGATTGGGTGCTGGTGGTGACCAAAACCTATGACGCCCCCGGCGCGCAGGCTTGGCTCGACCGGTTGGTCGGTCCCGACACGAATGTCGCGATCCTGCAGAACGGGGTCGAGCATCGCGACCGTTTCCCCGCCCTCGACCCCAGCCAGATCGTCCCCGTCATCGTCGACATCCCCGCCGAACGCCGCGCCCCCGGCGACGTCGTCCAGCGCCGAACCGGCAGCCTGACCGTCCCGAACGACCCCGCCGGAGCCGCCTTCGCCGCGCTGTTCGCGCACAGCCCGATCGACACGATCCTCACCGGTGACTGGCTCAGCGCGGCGTGGCGCAAGCTCGCGATCAATTGCGCGGGCGCGGTCAATGCGCTCACGCTCCAGCCGTCCAGCATCGCCCGCGACGACGAAGCGGCCGATCTGATGCGCGCGCTGATCCGCGAATGCATCGCGGTGGGCCGCGCCGAGGGCGCGACGCTCCCCGACGACCTGCCCGACAGCATCGTGGACGGCTACCGCAACAGCCCTGCGGACTCGATCAACTCAATCCACGCCGACCGCCTCGCGGGCCGCCCGACCGAAGCCGACGCCCGCAACGGCGTAATCTCGCGATTGGGAGCAAAGTACGGCATCGACGCTCCGCTCAACCGCATGGCGGATGTGGTGCTGCGCCATTCCCCCCTCTCCGCTTGATCGAAACGAGGGATTGCGGAGCTTGCAGCGCCGGCATCTGATTAAAGGTGAACGAGCGGTGCAATGATGCCCGGCTATGCGTCGCACAGGTCAAATGCCGGCACTTCGTAATGGGGGGCGTTAGTTGGTGAGTGGATCGTGATGAACCAGTCTTCGACCACGACCACACAAATTCCATCCTCGCGAAGCGCGCTAAGCGCCTCTGCAACTTTCCTGAACGACGCTTCCGGTCCTGCGCTGATAT
>JBHYGP010000348.1:0-3158 GCA_051858935.1 Sphingomonas sp. | reverse complement strand
GCCCCGGCGGCTTTCAGCGCATTGTGGACCGAATGAAGATTGCCCGCGCCGTAATCGATCAGCGCGATGCTCATAAGCCCCTCCCCTTCAGGGGAGGGGTTGGGGGTGGGGCAGTGCGGGTCTCACCGAGCCTTATCGCCCAGAGGATAGGCCCCACCCCAACCCCTCCCCTGAAGGGGAGGGGCTCAATAGAGGCCATCACAGTGTCCCCTTGGTGCTCGGGATCGTGTCCGCCTTGCGCGGGTCGATCTCCACCGCCTCACGCAGCGCGCGGGCAAGGCCCTTGAACGCGGCTTCGGCGATATGGTGGTTGTTGCTGCCGTACAGCGTCTCGACGTGCAGCGTCAGACCGGCGGTCTGGGCGAAGCTGTGGAACCAGTGTTCGAACATCTCGGTGTCCATCTCGCCGAGGCGCTTTTGGCTGAACTCGGTTTTCCATACGAGGAAGGGCCGCCCCGAAATGTCGAGCGCCACGCGGGTCAGCGTTTCATCCATCGGCGACAGCGCATCGGCGTAGCGGCGGATGCCGCGCTTGTCGCCCAGTGCCTTGGCGACCGCCTCGCCGATCGCCAGGCCCGTGTCCTCGACCGTGTGATGCTGGTCGATATGCAGGTCGCCGACGGTCTTCACGTCGAGGTCGATCAGCGAATGGCGCGACAGCTGCTCGAGCATGTGGTCGAAGAATCCGATCCCGGTGGAGATCGTGTAACTGCCGGTGCCATCGAGGTTGACGGTCACGTCGACCGATGTTTCGCTGGTTTTTCGGCTGATCGTCGCGGTGCGCATGGCCACGCTCCATAGCGGCTGGGCGGGCGGGTGCAATCATCGCAACGCTTGGGCGGCCCCGCAACAAATCTTGACCATCCGCGCGCGGTCGTTAGGTCAGGGCAAATGACCGGCAATGTACCCGATAGTTTGATTCCCTATGACGAGATCGTGCAGGAGGCCCTGCGCGCGGTCGTCGGCCGGGTGCTGGATCAGGTCGCCGCGACCGGCGCATTGCCCGGCGCGCACCATTTCTACATCACGTTCAAGACGCGCGCCCCCGGCGTGGACATCCCTGACCGGCTGATCGAGCGCTTCCCGGACGAGATGACGATCGTCCTTCAGCACCGCTTCTGGGACCTCAAGGTCGATGACAACCGCTTTTCGGTCGGCCTCAGCTTCAACCAGATCCCGTCGATCCTCGTGATTCCTTTCGCCGCGATCACCGGCTTCCACGATCCCGCCGTCAATTTCGAGCTGCGCTTCCAGGCCGCCGAGGATCCCGACGGTCCCGAACCGCATGACGAGGCGGAAAACGACGAACCCCCCGTCGCGACCCCGGTCGAGGACGGGTCGAACGTCGTCGCAGTGGATTTCAAGCGGAAGAAGTAAGGGCGGGTGAAATTCCCCTCAATCCTCCCCCTGGCGGGGGAGGATCGATTGCCCGTCAGCCCGGCTTGGTAATCGCACACACGATCTGCGGCTGGGTGACGCTCAGCATTCCCTGACGCGGGCCATCCTCGGTTTCGATGCGCAAGTCTGCCTGCTCGGGCGCATGTTCGAGCAGGTCGGCGATCACCTCGAACTTGGCCACGGTCTCGAACAGGCTGAGCCCGGCGATATTGCCGAGCGCGATCAGGTCGGACAGGCTGTGGCCGTAGAGCCGGGTCGGTTGCGGGTGCACGCGGACATCGCCCTGCCACCGCGCAGCAATCGCTGGCGGCGCGCCCGCCGATCCGCGCAGCAGCGCCAGTCGCTGGTCGCACAGATCGGCATGCGCCTGCGCCAGCACATCCTCCCCGCGGCTGCGCAGGAACGCGCGATAGCCAAGCCCGGTGTACGATACCGACTCATCCGCAAACACGATGATCGCGGTCCCGCCGGGGGCGAGCCGCGCGCCGAGATCGGCGAGGCAGGCGTCGAGATCGGCGAAGAAATAGAGTGCATGGATCGCGAGGATCAGGTCGTATCCGCGATCCAGCGCCGGGCTGTAAAAGCTGTCGTCGCTATCGGGAACGAAGGGCAGGGCATGCGCCGCGCCGAGTGTCAGGTTCGGCATCGCCGCGACGCGATCGGCATAGGCGCGGACATAATCCTCGTTCGGATCGATCAGGTCGATTGTCGAACCCGCCGGCACCGTATCGGCAATCAGCGCAAAGGTCTGGCCATCGCCGCACCCGACATCCAGGATGCGGCGCGGCGCGTCGCCGCCCCCGGCAACAAGCTCGCGCAGAACCGGCACGAACGCGTCGCGCTGGTCGGTCCCCAGCATCGCCACCCGCTCCAGCGGATCGCGCTTCAGCGCGCGGGCAAAGGCGTTGTAATATTGGTCGTGCGTGTCGAGCCCGCGAAACTCGTTCGCGATCATCAGCCGCGCATCGCGGAACTGGTCGCGCATCGCGGCGCAGGCGTCGGCGGTGATCGGCTGCGGCATGACGGCTCCCGTGACGGCGGTGACGCAGCCTAGTTGCGAAGGCGTTACAAAATCAATCACGCCCGCGGCTTGTTCGGTGCCGGTGCGACCGCCATCTCGGTCCAAGCCGCTGCAGGAGACTAACATGACCGCCACGCGCACCGAAACCGACTCGATCGGCGCGATCGAGGTGCCCGCCACCGCCTATTGGGGCGCGCAGACTCAGCGGAGCATCGAGAATTTCCCCTTCGGCGCGACCGAGCGGATGCCGATTGGGATCATTCATGCGCTCGCGCTGGTGAAGCAGGCGGCAGCGCGGGTGAACCGCAACCACGGCCTCGACGCGACGCTGGCCGACGCGATCGAGGCGGCCGCGGCGGAGGTCGCGGTGGGGCAGCATGACGACCAGTTCCCGCTGGTGATCTGGCAGACCGGCAGCGGCACCCAGTCAAACATGAACGTCAATGAGGTGATCGCCGGCCGGGCCAATGAGCTGCTGACCGGCGCGCGCGGCGGCAAGTCGCCGGTCCACCCCAACGATCACGTCAATATGAGCCAGTCGTCCAACGACAGCTTCCCGACCGCGCTGCATATTGCCGCCAGCCTTGCGGTGACCCGCGCGCTGATCCCCGCAGGACAGCGGCTCCAGAAAGCGCTGGAGGTGAAGGCGGAGGCTTGGGCAGACATCGTCAAGATCGGTCGCACGCACCTCCAGGACGCAACCCCGCTCACTCTCGGGCAGGAGGCGTCGGGCTGGGCG
>JBHYGP010000347.1:0-3161 GCA_051858935.1 Sphingomonas sp. | reverse complement strand
TGTCCGCGTCAACGGCGCGCCGGGCGAGATCGTCACCTGATGCGTGCGGCCCCTCCGCCGGAGGGGCCGCACCGCCGTGTCAGAGCCGATAGGCCGAGCGCACCAGATTATAGGCAAGGTCGGCCGCGACCGCCTGCGCCTCATCCATCTCGATCCGGTGCTCGGCCACCAGCCGCGCCAGGAACGAGCAATCGACCCGGCGGCTCATGTCGTGCCGCGACGGGATCGACAGGAACGCGCGCGTATCGTCGTTGAACCCGACCGTGTTGTAGAAGCCACCGGTCTCGGTCACCTGCTCGCGGAACCGCCGCATCCCCTCGGGGCTGTCATGGAACCACCACGCCGGCCCGATGCGCAGCGCCGGATAATGCCCCGCCAGCGGCGCAATCTCGCGCGCATAGGTGCTTTCGTCGAGCGTGAAGAGGATGATCGTCAGATCGCGCTCATTGCCGAACGCATTGAGCAATGGCTTGAGCGAGCGGACATATTCGGTGCGCGAGGGCCAATCGTCGCCCTTCGCCTCTCCGAACCGCGCGGCGATCAGCGGGTTCTGACTGCGCAGCGCACCGGGATGGATCTGCATCACCAGCCCGTCATCCATGCTCATCCGCGCCATCTCGGTCAGCATCTGGCCCCGGAAGCGCTCGGCATCCTTGGCATCGGCCTGCCCGATGGCGACGCGAGCATAAAGCGCGGCGGCCTCTTCCTGCGGCAGGTTTTCGGTGTGCGCGGTCGGATGACCATGATCGGTGGAGGTGCAGCCGCCATGCTCGATGAAATACCGCCGCCGCGCGCGCAACGCGGCGAGATAGCCGTCCCAGCTGCCGACATCCTCACCCGTGATCCGCCCCAGTTCGGGCAGGTCGGTCTTGAAACGCGGATGCTCGGGGTCGACCACGTTGTCGGGCCGGAACGCGGTCAGCACACGCCCACTCCACCCGCTCGCCGTGATCGCGCGATGGTGGCGCAGATCGTCGAGGGGATCCTCGGTCGTCGCCAGCACCTCGATCCCGAACCGATCGAACAACGCGCGCGGGCGATAATCGTCCTGCTTCAGCTTGGCGTCGATCTGATCGTAAATCGCGTCCGCCGTCTCGGGTGACAGGCGCTGCGGAATGCCCATGATCTCATGCAGCGCATGCCCCAGCCACATCCAGCTCGGCGTCCCGCGCAGCAAATGGAAATGCTGCGCGAACAAGCGCCAGATCTTGCGCGGATCGCTCTCGACCCAGCCGCCATCGATGCGCGGCACGCCCAGATTCTCCAGCGGCACGCCCTGGCTGTAAAGCATGCGGAAGATATAATGGTCGGGCACGATGAACAGCGACGCCGGGTCCGCAAACGGATCATTGGTCGCGAACCAGGACGGATCGGTATGGCCATGCGGGCTGACGATCGGCAGGTCGCGCACCGTGCCGTACAGCTCGCGCGCAATGCGGCGGATGCCGGGGTCCGACGGGAACAGCCGGTCTTCATGCAGTCGGTAAGGGGTCGTCATCGTCAGAAACCTTGTGAAGCGCCGCCATCGACCGGCAGCAGGACGCCGGTCACGAACTTCGCGGCGGGTGAACAGAGATAGACGGCGGCAAGGCCGATATCCTCCGCCTCCCCGAACCGCCCCATCGGCGTGCGTTGCAGGATGCGGTTCGATCGCGCGGGATCGCCGTCGAGCGCGCGGCGCAGCATCGGCGATTCGATCCAGCCGGGCGCAATCGCGTTGACCCGCACCCCCTGCCCCGCAACCTCGCACGACAGCGCACGGACCATGCCGACATAGGCCGACTTGGCCGCCGAATAGGCGATCACGCCGGGCATCCCGATCAGCGAGGTCATCGACGCGGTGAACAGGATGCTGCCATGCCCCGCCGCCAGCATGCCCGGCAGCACCGCCTGGGTCAGCGCATGCGCGGCGAGCACATGCGTGTCGAGCATGGTCGAGAACTCCTCGACCGACGTCTCGATCGCCAGCTTCTTGAAGTTGATCCCGGCATTGTTGAGCAGGATCGACACCTTGCCGGTCTTCGCGATCACCCGCTCGACCAAAGCGGGCAGCGCCGCGAAATCGGTAATGTCGGCGGCTTCCCAATGCGCCCCCTCGCCCAGTTCCTCGGACGCCGCGCGGACCATCTCTTCGCGCCGCCCGACCAGCACGACCTGCGCCCCCGCAGCATGCAGCGCGCGCGCCATGCCCAAGCCAAGACCGGTGCCCCCGCCGGTGATCAGCGCGACTTCGCCATCAAGGCGGAACGGATCACGCGGCACTGCGGCACCCCCGATCCAGCTCCGGCGTGTCCTGGTGCTTGTACATCACGAAATACTCCCTGTGGCCCAGCGCTTCGGGCTTGCTCGGCGTGCCCGATGCGACATCGCCGACCATCGCCGCCAGCTCGTCCGCCGCCGCGTCGAGCGACAATTGCCCCGCAAGCACGCGGCCTGCGTCGAAATCCATGTCTTCGTGCATCCGCGCATAGGTGCGGCTGTTGCCGGTCACCTTGATCAGCGGCGCGACCGGCGATCCGATCACGCTGCCCCGTCCGGTGATGAACAGCACGATCTGGCTGCCCCCGGAAATCAGGTCCATGATCCCTTCGGTGTCGTTGGGATTGGTATAGCCAAACTGCATGAAGTGCGGATCGGGCACCGAATCCATGATCCACATGCCCGGCCAGGGCGGCGCTTCGCCGACCTTGATCACCCCCTGAATCGGGCGCGATCCGCTCTTGGCGAACGCGCCCATGCTCTTTTCCTCGATCGTCGTCAGCCCGCCCGCAAAGTTCCCCGGCGACACCGAATATTGCCGCACATCGCGGCAATAGGCCTCGGCCTTGGCATAGGCGGCTTCCAGCTCGCCGCGCGCACGTTCGTCCACCGCGCGGGCGAGAATGATGTCGCGCAGCCCGATCATCTCGACAATCTCTTCGGCAATCGCCGAACCGCCGGCATCCACGACCTTGTCGAACAACCGCCCGACCACCGGATTTCCGACCAGCCCGCTGGTCCCGTCCGATCCACCGCATTCCGCGCCCAAAGTCAGGTCGCCAAAGCCCATCTCGACCCGCGGCGTCTCGCGCCGGATCCGGTCGCGCAGCGCACGCACGCTGTCCTTGCCGCGCTCGGTCGAGCTGCGCGTGCCGCCGACATCCTGGATGAAAAACGCGTCG
>JBHYGP010000346.1:3417-10768 GCA_051858935.1 Sphingomonas sp. | reverse complement strand
AGTGCGCGCCGCCCGATTCCTTCATGGCCGGGGCGCGGTGTCGCCCGACCGCTTGCCGCCAGATTGTCGCGGCGCGCCAGCTCCAGCGCACGCCACAGAATGTCGTTCCCCCGCATCCTCTTCCCCCTGCGGCGCACTCCCTAGCACAGCAGGATTGCGCAAACCTTGCGATTTGCGAGCGTATCGGCCATCGCGCCCGCATGACTGGACCGACCCCCAAGCCGTGGATCATGGACATCGCCCCCTATGTGCCGGGCAAGTCGAAGACGGATGATGGCCGCAAGGCGATCAAATTGTCGTCGAACGAAAATCCGCTCGGCACCTCGCCCGCTGCGCGCGCGGCGTTCGCGACGGCGGCGAACAGCCTTGAGCGCTATCCCGACGCCAGCGGGACCGAACTGCGTGAGGCGCTGGCGGCGAAGCACGGGCTCAACCCCGACCGGATCATCTACGGCAATGGTTCGGACGAGGTGCTGCACCTTGCCGCAGGCGCGTTCGCGGGGCCGGGCGACGAGATCATCTATGTGAATTACGGCTTCACCGTGTACCCGATCGCGACCAAGCGCGTCGGCGCGGTGCCGGTGGTCGCGCCCGACAAGGATTACGCGACCGATGTCGACGCGATCCTTGCCAGCGTCACCGACAAGACGCGGATCGTGTTCGTCGCCAACCCGAACAACCCGACCGGCACCCATGCCAGCCGCGAAGAGATTGCCCGCCTCCACGCCGGGCTGCGCGACGACATCCTGCTCGTGCTCGACCATGCCTATGCCGAATATATCGATGGCGACATCGACGATGGCGGGATGGAGCTGGCGATGACCGCGCCGAACGTGCTGGTCACGCGCACCTTCTCCAAGATGTACGGCCTTGCCGCCGAGCGGATCGGCTGGGGCTATGGCGCGCCCGCGATCATCGAGGCGATGCACCGCATCCGCCTGCCGTTCAGCATCACCATCGCCGGGACCGCAGCCGCCCTCGCCGCGCTCAATGACGACGACTTCGTAGCGCGCTGCAAAACGGAGAATGCCAAATGGCGCCGCTGGTTCAGCGACGAGATCGCCAAGCTGGGCAATGCCGGGCTGCGCGCCGTGCCGAGCCAGGCGAACTTCGTGCTGGTGCTGTTCGAGGGAAAGCTGACCGGCGAGGCGGCGTATAAGGGGCTGATGGATGCCGGCGATATCGTCCGCTGGCTGCCCGGACAGGGCCTCCCTCACGGCCTGCGCATCACCATCGGCAATGAGGAAGAGACGCGCGCCGTCGCCGCGATCCTCCAGCAGCTGGTGGCCGACGCCGACGCGCAATGAGGCGCTTCGGCATCATCGGTTTCGGGCGGTTCGGTCAGCTCGCCGCCATGCATCTGCGCGACCATTTCACGGTGATCGTGCATGATACGCGTGACTGTACCGAGGATGCGGCGCGGATCGGGGTCGGGACCGACACGCTGGAGGCCGTCGCCGCCTGCGACGTCGTGATGCTCGCCGTTCCGGTGCAGGCAATTGAGGCGACGCTGGCGCGGATCGCGGCGCATGTACGCCCCGGCGCGCTGGTCGTCGATGTCGCATCGGTCAAGATGCTGCCCGCACGCTGGATGGCCGAGGCGCTGCCCGAGAGTGTCGATATCGTCGCCACCCACCCGTTGTTCGGCCCGCAGAGCGCGCGGCGCGGACTGACGGGCCAGCCCTTGGTCGTGTGCCCGGTACGCGGCGAGCGCCACCACCGCGTCGCCGAATTCGGGCGCAAGCTGGGCCTCAAGGTTTCGATTACCAGCGCCGAAGAGCATGACCGCGAAATGGCCTATGTCCAGGCGCTGACGCACCTGATCGGCCGGACGCTCGTCAATATCCGCATCCCGGACGAGGAGCTGAAGACTGACAGCTACCAGCATCTGCTGGAGCTGTGCGCGCTGATCGGCGACGACAGCGAGGAGCTGTTCTTTGCTATCCAGAATCTGAATCCGTTCGCGGGGGAGATTACGCAGCAGTTCATCGGCGAGGCGAACGGCTTGCTCGCGCGCGCGCTCAAGGCCGGAAACCGCAGCGCGGTTTAGTTTTCGGTCCGGCACCGGCCCGCTCCCCCACCCGGCCACCCAACGCCAGTGTATTCTATGGGTGGCCGGGTCGGGGAGCGGGCCGGTGCCGCATTCAGCGAAGCTGAATCAAACCTAAACCTCGAACGCGTTGATCCCGCGATGGACGTCGGCCTCGATCTGCTCGCGCGGCAGGCCCGGGGGGAGCGGATCGCCATACAGGAAGGTGACGAGACCGGGACGCTTCGGCCCCTGGCGCGGCCAGACCTTTCCCGTTTCGCATGCCACCGGCACCACCGGCAACCCGATCGCGCGATAGAGGCCGGCAAAGCCCGAGCGCAGCGGCGGTGTTTCGCCTGGCGGCGTGCGGGTGCCTTCGGGGAAGATCACCACCGACCGCCCCTCGGCCACTGCGGCACGTGCTTCCTTCATCATCGCGCGCAGCGCCTTGGCCGATCCGGCGCGGTCGATCACGATTACGCCATAGCGCCGCGCGACCCAGCCCCACACCGGGATGCGTGCCAATTCCTGCTTCATCACGATCGCCGGCCCATCGAGCATCGCCGCCATTGCCAGCGTCTCGTACATCGCCTGATGCTTGACCGCGTAGAGCGCGGGGCCTTCGGCACGCCGACCCGCAACCGCGACGCGGATGCCGAGGATCTGGTGCGCGAGCAACAGGCCCAGCCCCGCCCAGGCCATTGAGTAGCGCCGGATTCGCTGCGTGCCGAACAGCGCGATGATCGGTGCGGCAAGCACGATCGGCACCGAGAGGCCGTAGAAGATGATCGAGAAGATCAGCGTGCGGATGCGATCAGCCATTGCCGATCCCGAACAGCAGGGCGAAGCGGCGCACCAGATATTTGTGATATTCGCGCAGCAACATCGACCAGCTGGCGGTGGTACGAACCCCATCCCCACGAATCTCGACATCCGGGCCGAGCGCGTTGGCGAGCTCGAGCTTGGCGCGCGGGACGTGCCAGTCGGCGGTGACCAGCCGCACCGACTTGTAGCCGTGCTTTGCGACCCAGGCCGCGGTCTCATCGGCATTGGAGCGGGTATCGACCGCCTCATGCCCCAGGTCGATGCAACAGCGGAACAGGCGCGGCGATGTCTTGTATTCGACCGCCAGCTCGATCGGGCGCACCGTCGGATCGGTGCCGGTGATCAGCATCCGCTTCGCCGATTTCGCCTGAAGCAGTTCGATCCCGCGATCGATCCGGCCCGGCCCGCCGGTCGGCACGACGATGGCGTCGGTCTTCGCCCCGGAATCGAGCGGTTTGCCGAGCGACAGCATGAACAGACCGAACCCGATCGCCCAGGCGAGGATCAGCAACAGGGGGATGCGCCAGATCACAATGTCCGCCCCAAGGTGCGCAACACCGCGACCCGCGCCGCCGCCATCGCGAGCAGCGCGAAGGCGAGCGGCACCAGCGCAAGCAGGATCCAGTCGGCATCGGCAAGCGCGATGCTGCCCAGCAGCTCCGACCCCAGCGTCGCGGTCTGGCGTCCGAGCAGCCATACCGCGCCAAGGGCCGCCATCGTTCCCAGCGCCCCGCCCACCAATGTGTCGAGCGCAATCCTCCGCTGGAACAGCCGCGCCACCTGGGTATCGGTCGATCCCAGCATGTGCAGCACCGCGATCGTATCGCGATGCGTATCGAGCCCAGCCCGCGCCGCGAGCAGCACCACTGCGGTGGTCGCGCTCGCCATCAGGAGCACCAGCCCGACCGCGCCCCAGGTCAGCGTCGCGATGAATCCGGCAACCGGCGAGAGCCATTGCGCATGCTGATCCACCCGCGCCGCCGGCGACACCGCCAGCGCGGTCTGGCGCACGCGGGCGATCAGCGCCGGGTCGCCATTGGCAAGGTCAACGTCGATCATCGCGGGCATCGGCAGCTCGGCATCGAGCCCGGTATCGCCGAGCCAGGGTTTCAGCAGTTCGGCCAGTCGCGCACGATCGACCTCCACCACCTGCCTCACGCCGGGAATCGCCCGGATGCGCTCGACCAGCGTGCGGGCATTGGCGTCGCGCCGCGCGGCGTCCGCCTCGACCAGCTGAACCGTCAGCCGGCCGGCGAGCTGGCCCTCAAGCGAGCGTCCCGCTCCGGCCATGCCAAAGCCGAGCGCGCCGGCAAGCACGGTCAGGAACAGCATGATCGCCATGATCCACACCATCGCGCGCGTCCGCTGCACATCGTCGAGCCAGCGATGATGCGGCCGCGCCCGTCCGATCCGCATCATGCCTCCCCCCGATCGGGCGGGAAGCGTAGCGCGCCGGTGGGATCGAGCAGTCGCCCCTTCTCGATCCGCATCATGCGTGCATTGGGGATGCGGTTGAGCAAGTGAAAGTCGTGCGTCGCGACGACCACGGTCGTGCCGAGCCGGTTGAGCGAATCGAACAGGTGCAGCAACCGTTCGGCCATGTCGGGATCGACGTTGCCGGTCGGCTCGTCTGCCACCAGCATTTCGGGCCGGGTGATCACCGCGCGGGCGATGGCGATGCGCTGCTGCTCGCCGCCCGACAGCGTCGGCGGTTTGGCCTTGCCACGATCGGTCAGGCCGACCCAGGCGAGCATTTCACGCACCGGCGCCTCGATCTCTCCCTCCGGCATCCCGGCGACGCGGAGGGGGAGCGCGATATTGTCATAGGCCGAGAGATGCGGGAGCAGGCGGAAATCCTGGAACACCACACCGATACGACGGCGAAAGCCGGGCAGGCGGCGGCGGGGGAGCGCGCCAGCATCCTCGCCAAACAGCCGCACCACGCCGCGCGTCGGTCGCTGAGCGAGATAAAGCAGCTTGAGCAACGACGTCTTGCCCGCGCCCGATGCACCGGTCAGGAAATAGAACGCGCCTGCGCTGAGCGTGAAACTGACGTCGCTCAGCGTTTCGGTCCCGGTGCCATAGCGCAGGCCGACATTCTCAAACTGAACGATATTGGCCATGTGCCGGCGTCGGCCGCTCCTGATCCTTCTGCCCCGCGGCCAGCCATCGCACAGGCGTCGGGCGCGCTCAAGCGGGGGCGAGGGTCGTCGCGACTCGGCCCTTGCCATTCGTGCGCGGCGGGTGTTTAGATTCGGGACCGGCGGCTTCCATATTGGGTTTGGCGAGCCGCCTAGCAACGCGTGCCGCCATGATCCTCGAATGCCCCGAATGCCGCACCCGCTATCTGGTCCCCGACACCGCCATCGGTGCGGACGGGCGCACGGTGCGCTGCGCGAGCTGCAAGCATAGCTGGTTCCAGACATCGGCCGCCACCGCCGGGGCGACGAAGCCGGTGCCCGATCTGGTGCGCGCCGACGCCTATTCCCAGCCGACACCGGCGGAGGACAAGCCGCGCGACTATGATCCGTTCGCGCATGAGCCGCCGTTCAAGCCGCGTCGCAATCCCGAAAAGCGCTGGACCGCTGCAGCCGCGATTGCCGGTCTGTCGATGACGGCAGGTGCGGCGGCGATCATCTGGACCGGTGCGCCGGGCATTGCGGCACAACTTGGCCTGCCGGTCGGTGCGGCGCAGACTCCGCTGATTTTCACCGCTCAGGACGTGGATCGCAGGCCACGGCTCAACGGCGGCGAGCTGTTCGTGGTCAGCGGACAGGTGATGAACCCGACCAAGGAGACGCAGCGCGTCCCCAACATCCTGGCCGAGCTGCGCGATGGCAATAACTCGATCGTCTATAGCTGGACGATCACGCCCGATCCGCGCTCGCTCCCGCCCGGCGGCAGCCTCGACTTCAACAGCGGCAAGCTCGATGTGCCGCAGACCGGCAAGACGATCCAGTTCAGCTTTTCCGGCGAAGGCGGCGAATAGTCCACCATAGCCGCCCGCCGTTGAGCAGGGCTGCGGCGATCATCCCGCTGCCCGACGCATAGACCAGCCCCATCGGCCCCCAGCCATGCTGGACGGTCCACAGGCCGATTGCGCCGGTGAGCAGGAAGAAGGCGAGGATGCCGTTGATCCCCGCCGCGACCTGATCGCCGAGCGAACGTAGCGCATAGACGAACACCACCTGCAGCCCGTCGAACAGGATGAACGGTGCCCAGACCGCCAGCATCAGCGCGGCGAGCCTGGCAACCTCCGCCGACGCCGGGAAACCCGACACGATCAGCATCGGCGCGAAGGTGAGCGGGAGCGCGAGCAGGCCGAGGATCAGCGCGGCGAGCAAAGCGGCGATGCCGGTACGCGGCCCAGCCTGTGCCGGATCGCCCTCCCCCACCGCATTGCCTGCGCGAACGCCTGCGGCTGAACCCAGGCCGAGTGCGAAGGCGAAGGTGACGTTGTGCACCGAGAACACGATCTGGAACGCGTGGGTGACCGATTCGCCGAGTTGGGTCGACAGCGCGATCAGGATCGAGAAGCCGGCCAGTTCGAGTCCCGATGCGACCGCCGGGACCGCGCCGAACGCCAATAGGCGGCCGACACCGCGCCACATGGCGGGGGTGCCGAGGTCGCTCCAGTCGCGCACGCCGCGCTCCTTTGCGCGCGGCAGAGTCAGCGCGGCGATAGTCATGGCGACGGCGCCGACGATGGTGGCGATGACGGTCGCGCTCGCTGCGCCGACTGCGCCGAATTGCGGCAGGCCGAACTGGCCGGTGGCGAGGATCCAGGCGAGCACCGCGTTGAGCGGCAGGATCGAGAGGTTGACCGCCATCACCCGGCGCGGGCGGCTGACGCCTTCGAGGAAGAAGCTGGCCGCGACGATGATCAGCTGAAACGGATAGGCGATCGCCATCACCTGAACGACGCGGGCCGCTTCGGGGGCGATGCCGGGATCGACGCCGACGCCCTGGAGCATTGGGAGGGCGAAGATGAAGAGCAATACACCGCTGGTCAGGCCGAGGATGCTGCCGAGCACCAAGCCTTGGCGCAGCACCGCGCCGGTGGCGGGCAGGTCCTTGGCCCCGTCGGCGCGGGAGGAGAAGACGAGGACGCCGGTGAGCCAGCCCAGCGCGACGACGATGCCGATGAAGGTCAGCGTGCGGCTGGCGCCCAATGCCGCGACTTCATGCGTGCTGACCAGACCGACGACGATCACGTCGGTGACGTGGAGGATGGTCCAGTTGAGGCCGGTCAGCACCACCGGCCAAGCCAGCGCGAGGATGCGGCGAATCTCCGCGCGGGTTTCGGGGGTAAGCGTCATGGGGCGGTCGCCTTAGCCGCAGAGTGGCGCGGACAAAAGGGAGGTTGCATGCCCCCCGGCCCTTTGCTAGGGGCCGCTGCCTTACCCGCCGCTGGTCTTATCCGGTGTGCGAAATCCGTGCGGCCATGGCGGAATTGGTAGACGCGCAACGTTGAGGTCGTTGTGGGCGAAAGCCCGT
>JBHYGP010000346.1:0-3407 GCA_051858935.1 Sphingomonas sp. | reverse complement strand
CTTAAGGGGCAATCGGCGCGCCGCATGTGCCGCGCGCCGATAACTGCGTTCAGAACGGAACGTCGTCGTCGAGATCGTCGGGGAAGCCGCCACCCGCGCCGCCGCCGCTTGCCGCACCACCGCGTGCACCTGCGCCGCCGCCATAGCCGCCGCCGCCGCCGCGATTGCTCGACTGGCCGGCGAACGAATCGTCGCCGCCGCCCCAGTCATCGCCGCCGCGGCTGCCGCCGCCGCCCGCGCCGCCGCCCTGACCGCCACCGGGGCCGTCGAGCATCACCAGCTTGGCGTCGAAGCCCTGCAGCACGATTTCGGTCGAATAGCGGTCCTGGCCCTGCTGATCCTGCCATTTGCGGGTCTGGAGCTGGCCCTCAAGATAGACTTTCGAGCCCTTGCGCAGATAGCGTTCGGCGACGTTGGCCAGTCCCTCGGAGAACAGCTTGACCGTGTGCCATTCGGTGCGCTCCTTCTTCTCGCCGCTGTTGCGGTCCTTCCACGATTCGGAGGTGGCGACGCGCAGTTCGACCACCTTGCCGCCGTTGGAAAAGGACCGGCTTTCGGGATCGCGCCCGAGATTGCCGACCAGGATGACCTTATTGACGCTGCCCGCCATATTCACTCCGCTTGTAAATCGATATCGAGGGACGAATGGCCGATATCCTTAACCTGAACAAGGCGCGCAAGGCACGCGCGAAGGCACAGAGTGCCGCAAAGGCTGTGGAGAACCGCGCCAAATTCGGGCGCACCAAGGCACAGAAAGCGGCGGACGAAGCCGAGCGCGCCCGGATTTGCGAAAATCTGGACGGCGCACGGCGGGAATGAGGTTCGACTTTGGCCTGGCCATGGTCAGGGTATAGCAGAATGAGAACATGTAGGAAACATGTTCGATATTCTCGCTTTATATCAATGTTTTAATTGGCAGTCGCGAAAGACCGGGCGGGCCGAATCCGGCAGCTTCGGGCGGCGCGGCGGATTTGGCGAAGCGAACATGTCGCGGGTTTACGCGCCATCGGTCCGATCCGGGTGTCGCCATTTCTGAGGCGTAAGTCGCGGATTGGCAAAGCCGCGTGGGCAAATCTCGGCCTTTGCCGAATGTCTGGTTTCAAGCCGCCGAATCGAGCGGCGCAATGTCGCGAATTGGGTGGTTAGCTGCCATTCACGACAATAGCTGGCGCGCATCGAGGGAGGCGCGGTCCAATAGCTTCCTCTGCTCTTGCCCAGCCCGATTTCGAGGTTCATGGGCGGCCCACTGCCGATAGCGGGATAGGGTTGGTCCCTCGGAAGGTCAAAGCGCACCATTGTTGTCCCGTCGATGAGAACCACCAGCAAATCTTCGGATTGGTCGGGTGTGTCGGCGAAGACATGGAAGACTGACGCGCCGGGTGAAATGCTATCGAGCACCTTTAGCATGCCCCTATCGCGGTCACTTCGCGGGTTGGACCGCGTGAAGCGAATGCCGGAGGGATCATACCGATCTCGGAAGTTTGTCGTCATCCCCCCGCTCGTAACGCAGTTCCTATTTTCTATGCTACTCCGAACGTCCGCAATGGGGTCGGTTGCCGACTGGCCGCTTGTGGCGGGGCCGTCACGCGGCAGAACGTCTGGAACTGGGTGGAAAGCTGACGCCAGACTAGAGGCAACCCGCCTCGCGCACTACTGCATTGCTCTGGTGAATGACCCCGTTCGAAGCGCTCCAAGAGACTTCGACCATTTCGTTGCAAGGGAAGCCGCGTATTCTGCGGCTCGCCCTATTGGCCTTATCCAGCTCAAAGCCGTTTTCCGATAGCCAACGCAGCAACTCCAACTCTGTCGTTCCGACAGTAAATCGCTTTTGAAACGAGGGGACCGGAACTCCCCAATCGGCATCGCGCAATAGTGCTGGCCGACTTTCAGAACTTGCTACTCCGCTCGCAAGTACCAGATTCTGCCCAACAAGGACTGCAATGAGCAACGCAGCAGTGGCCGCGAACAAAAGCAGTTTCGTGGGAGATGCGAACGCAGTTTTCATACGTTTACCCTAGCGAGATTCGGAACGGCGGCAATTGGGTCGTTTGCGGCCCGACCGGTATGGGGAAGACGCTGTCGGCGCCGGGACGGCGGAAACTGGGTGGTTAGCTGCCACAGACGCCACGAATGGAGCACTCCAACAGGCCCCATCCAATGAACGCGGCGAAGCTAGTGATCCATCCAACCGAGCACCAGACCGCAGCTTTTCTTTCCCGGTGCCTATCCTTCGCGAGCTTCATCAGCAGCAAAGCAAATGGCATCCAGAACAAGCCAAAGCCGATAAAAACAGTGCCATGAGTTAGTGCCATCGGCTCAAGACATGCATCAGTCGCCAAATGTCGGCAATGGGGTCGTTAGCCGACCGGCAGCTTTCAGGAAATCAATGAGGGTTAGCTGCCCCAATTGCCCCCCCTAAAGCCCCAGCGCCTTGGCACCCCAAAAGGTGAGCCCCGCCGCCACATAGGCGGCCGCAAACAGGTACACGATCATCACGATCGGCCATTTCCAGCCATTGGTCTCGCGCCGCGCGACGGCGATGGTCGAGAGGCATTGCGGGGCGAAGACGAACCAGACGAGGAAGGCGAGGGCGGTGGGGAGGGGCCAGCTGTCGGCGAGGCGGTCGCCCAATGCCGCTGCACCGGTTTCCTCATCGGGAGCGTCGATCGCATAGACGGTCTGGAGCGCGGAGACTGCGACTTCGCGCGCGGCCATGGCGGGGATCACCGCGAGGCTCATTTCGTGGTTGAAGCCGATCGGGGCGAGGACGACTTCGAGGCCCGATGCGATGCGGCCGGCGACCGAATATTCGCTCTGCTTCACGCCTTCCGGTGCTACGGGATAGGAGGCGAGCAGCCACAAAGCGACGGTGACGCCCATGATGATCGTGCCGGCGCGGCGCAGGAAGACATAGGCGCGCTGCCACAAGCCGATCAGCAGATCGCGGATCGAGGGGAGCTGGTAGCGCGGCATTTCCATCATGAAGCCGCCGCTCTTGCCGCGCGTTGCGGTCATGCGCAGCACGAAGGCGGCGAGGATCGCGCCGACGATGCCGAAGACGTAGAGGCCGAACAGCACCAGCCCCTGAAGCCCGATGCCCGGGCCGACGTCGCGCGCGGGGATGAACGCGCCGATGATCAGCATATAGACCGGCAGCCGCGCCGAGCAGGTCATCAGCGGGGCGATCAGGATCGTGGTCAACCGCTCCTTGGGATCGTCGATCGAGCGCGCGGCCATGATGCCGGGAATCGCGCAGGCAAAGGACGACAGCAACGGGATGAAGGCGCGGCCCGACAGGCCGACGAGCGACATCAGCCGGTCCATCAGGAAGGCGGCGCGGACCATATAGCCGGTCGCCTCGAGCAGCAGGATGAAGAAGAACAGGATGAGGATCTGGGGCAGGAACA
>JBHYGP010000345.1:0-3162 GCA_051858935.1 Sphingomonas sp. | reverse complement strand
ATAACGTATCGCTACCCTACCCCCCGGTACTCTACCCGGGTGACGAGCCAGACCACCTCCCAGTTCGCGCGGCCGCGCATCGACATGCGCGCGCTGCTCGGCCTTTATGACCCGGCGGATACCACCGACTGGGGGCCGATCCGTGCTGCGCAGATGAATGCGGGCAGCCAGCTCGCCTTGTTCATGCTCGCCGCCAACGTCCTTGGCGCGGCGCTGATCGTACTTAATTTCTCCAGCCTGGTTCCGCTGTGGAAGCTTGCCAGCTGGGGCGCGCTGGTCGCTGCAGTCGGCGTCGCGGTTGCGTTCCGCCGCCTCGCCGTGCGCCACCGCACCGAACGCACCGCCAGCCTGCGCGACGTGCGCGACACCATGCTAGACGGCATCGCGCTCGGCGCGGTCTGGTCGATCGCGCCTTTGCTGTTCGGCTCCTTAGCCAATGCCGAGGCCGCGACCGGCCTGTGGATCGTGCTGTCGATCCTGATGGTCGCTTCATCGGTCGCGATGGCCGCGCTCCCGCTCGCGACGATCAGCTTTCTCGTCGTGCTGGGCAGCGCCAACGCCACCGCGCTCGCGCTCACCCAGTCGCCCGCGCTCGGAGCCGCGACCCTGCTCTTCACCCTCCTCCTCGTCATCGCCTGCTATGCGCGCGGCAAGGCACTGGTCGTGATCCGCGCCAACGAGATCGCGCTCGCCGAACGCGACGAGACCGTCAGCCTCCTCCTGCGCGAGTTCGAGGACAAGAGCGCCGACTGGCTGTGGGAAACCGACGCCCAGCGCCGCGTGCACCGCGCCAATCCGCGCTTCGCCGTCTCGCTCGGGGTCGATCCCAAGGCGATCAACGGCATGCCCTTCCTCCAGGTGCTCGCCGGCTCCGCCTGGGAAAGCGGCAATTTCTCGCAAGGGCTGCGCGACCTCGCCGAATCGCTCAAGAAGCGCGAGCCGTTCCGCGACATCCTCCTCCCCGTGATCGTCGATGGTGAGGAACGCTGGTGGGAAATGACCGGATCGCCGCGCCTCAATGAAGAGGGCGCGTTTGTCGGCTTTCGCGGCGTCGGCTCCGACGTCACCGAAGCGCGCGAATCCGCGAACAAGATCAGCAAGATGGCGCGCTACGACACGCTCACCGGCCTGCCCAACCGCCTGCTCATCAACGAAGCGCTCGCCACCGCGATGGCCGAGGCCGACAAATGGAACGCGCGCTGCGCCTTCATGATGATCGACCTTGACCGGTTCAAGGCGGTCAACGACACGCTCGGCCACCCGGTCGGCGACCGGCTGCTGATGCGCGTGTCCGAACGCCTCAAGCAGCTGATGACCCCGAACGAGATGATCGGGCGGCTCGGCGGCGACGAGTTCGCCGTCGTGGTGCGCGACGCCAATGACGCAATGGCGGTCGAACAGCTCGCGCGCACGATCATCGACGTCCTCTCCGCCCCCTACGACGTCGACCACCACACCCTCTATATCGGCGCCAGCGTCGGCCTCGCCTTCGGCCCGCGCGACGGGCGCACGGCGGAAATGCTGATCCGCTCCGCCGACCTCGCGCTCTACCGCTCGAAAGACGCCGGCGGCGGCCATTTCCACGCCTATGAACCCCAGCTCCATGTCGAGGCGGAGGAACGCCGCGTCCTCGAAATCGCCCTGCGCGGCGCGATCGAAAACGACCAGCTCCACCTCCTCTACCAGCCGGTCGTGCAGGCCGGCACCGGCGCCCTCATGGGCTTCGAGGCACTGCTGCGCTGGACCCACCCGGAACTCGGCCCGATCTCCCCGGTCAAGTTCGTGCCGCTCGCCGAAGACGCCCGCCTCATCGCCGCGATCGGCGAATGGGTGCTGCGCGCCGCGTGCGTCGAGGCGGCCAAGTGGGACGACCCGATCCGCGTCGCGGTCAATGTCAGCCCCGAACAGCTTCACAACGCCAATTTCGCGCCCTTCGTCAGCCGCGCGCTCAAGGAAAGCGGCCTCCACCCCAGCCGCCTCGAGCTCGAAGTCACCGAAAGCGTGTTCATGCGCGAAGGCACCGCCGCGGTGCAGACGCTCGAAGCGATCCTCGACATGGGCGTGCGCCTCAGCCTCGACGATTTCGGCACCGGCTATTCCTCGCTCGGCTACCTGTCCCGCACCCGCTTCAGCTCGATCAAGATCGACCGCAGCTTCGTCCAGGGCGCGTCCAAGGGCCAGAAAGAGGCGATCGCGATCATCCGCGCCGTCGTCGCGCTGGCCCAGAGCCTCGGCATGGCCACCACCGCCGAAGGCGTCGAGACCGAAGACGAACACCGCCTGATCCAGGCGCTCGGCTGCACCAAGGTCCAGGGCTATTATTTCGGCCGCCCGCTACCCGTAGGCGAAGCGCGGTCGCTGGCCACCCGCGACAGCGAACAGGACGCAGTGCGCGTGGCGTAACCCCCCCTTCCCCTCTCTCCGCTTGCGGGGAGAGGGTCGGGGAGCGAAGCGGGGCCGGGAGAGGGGCCGTCGGTTAGGCAAAACCCAAACCCCAAGCCCCCTCTCCCCAACCCTCTCCCCGCAAGCGGAGAGAGGGAGAAGAAGCGCCGCCCCACTACCCCCTTGCAATGTTGGATTTGGTTTCGGAACACTCACCGGTGACCGGACCCCGCCCCTTCAACCGCCGTCAGGCAAAGGAGAACGCCGCCTTCCTCGCCGCGCTCCGCCGCACCGGAAACGCGCGGGAGGCAGCACGCAGCCTCAACATCCACCGCTCGACCATGACCAAGCGCCGCGCCCGCAACCCCGCCTTCGCCGCCGAATGGGATGCCGCGCTCGTCTTCGCCCACGCAAACCTCAACGCAGCCGAGCAGCAACCCGACACCAGCGAGCCCCGCGCGATCCGCACCGCATCGGGCCGGATGCAGCTGCGCGCCCTCCCCCGCGGCGCGCTCGACCGCGCCGCCGAACAGGCATTCCTCTCCGCGCTCAGCGCCACCGCGAACGTCCGCCTCTCCGCCGCAGCCGCCGGCTTCAGCCACTCCGCCTTCTACGCCCGCCGCCGCCAAAGCCCCGCCTTCGCCCGCGAAATGCAGCTCGCGCTCGAAACAGGCTATGAGCGCGTCGAAATGGCGCTGATGGAGGCCGCGCTCGCCTCCAGCTATCGCGACGACGCCTGGCGCCACAATGATCCCCCGGCGATCCCGTCGATGACGGTGG
>JBHYGP010000344.1:0-3166 GCA_051858935.1 Sphingomonas sp. | reverse complement strand
TGGTCGGCTCCTATAGCGGCAGCACGCCGGGCGGCGTGTTCGAGGGCGGCGACGCCTGGTATCGCGACGGTCAGTGGTACAATGACATCGCGCGCACCAACCCGAACGGCCGCCTGCCTGCAGACCGCGCGGCGGGGCAGGATTTCTATGCCGATTATGACGGCTACAACACGCGGATCGGCCAATCGATGGTCGGTGCGCGCACCATGTTCAATGTCGGCGCGAACCTGACCTATGAGTTTTCGTCGGCAGTCAATGTTTCGCTGATCGGGCTTTACTCGGCGGTCGATTCGGACACGTCGGGTGGCTATGAGACGCTGAACGACAGCGATACGTTCGGCGCGACCGCCCAGACGATCGGCAACATCGCCTCGACCAATCCGTTCATCCCGCCAGAAGTTCACGTCACCCGTTCGGGCAGCGTCGATTTCGATCGTACGCTGGTCGAGCTGGGCATCCAGCAACGCCTCAACAGGCGCGAAACCGCACGCTTCATCGGCGATGTCAGCGGGGAGCTGAGCGACAAGTGGAAATATGAAGTCTATTCGACCTATGGCCACTTCTACCAGAACCAGATCAACACCAATGAGTATAACCACCAGAAGGCGCAGTGGGCGCTTGATGTGGAGACGGTCGGCGGCGTGATCCGCTGCCGCAATGCCGCCGCGCGGGCCGATGGCTGCGTTCCGCTCAACATCTTTGGTGAAGGCACGATCTCGGAAGAGGCGGCAAATTATATCCGCTACACCGGACAGGCGAGCCAGACGCGTACCCAGTTCACGGCCGGCGGTTTCGTGCGTGGTGACCTGTTCGACCTGTGGGCCGGCCCTGTGAAGATGGTGTTCGGTGCCGAGTATCGTTACGAGGGCCAGAATACGATCGGCGACCGCGATGGCGATCTGGTCGGGGGCCTCGATGGCAATCCGTTGACTGACGATATCGATCAGACCAGCTTGGCGACCTTCCCCAGCATCGACGCAAATTATCGCGTCAAGGAAGCCTATGGCGAGCTAGACGTGCCGCTATGGCGCGACAAGCTCAACCTGCAGCTGGCTGCGCGCGTCGCCGATTATGATACGGTCGGCACCATCTTCAGCTACAATGCCGGCGTCGTGTTCCGGCCGACCAGCGGCCTCACCATTCGCGGCCAATATTCGCGGTCGCAGCGCGCGCCGAACCTGACCGAGTTCTTCTCGCTTCCGCGCCCGGACTCGGATGACCTGATCGATCCGTGCGAGGGGCTGATGCCCGACGGTTCGGGTATCCGTACGCCGGCGGGTGTCGGGGGCGCGAATGCCGACCTTGCCGTGGTCAGCGCCAACTGCCTCGCCAACACCGCGATCCAGGCCTATTTCGCCGATCCGGCCAATGCGGGTCTGGCCTTCGACGATGGCGACAGCTCGGTGCAGGGGCCGAATGCGGGCAATCCCGATCTCAAGGAAGAAACAGCCGACTCCTTCACCTTTGGCGTGGTGGCGTCGCCGAGCTTCCTGCCGGGCCTGACCGTGGCGGTCGATTATTATCGCATCTCGATCAAGGACGCGATCACGTCGATCGAAACTCAGGATACGGTCGATCTCTGCTACACAGCGACCGATTTCCCCAACAACAAATTCTGCGACGTCATCACCCGCAATCCCGCAACGGGTGAGATCGTTCAGGTCATCAACTATCAGGAAAACCTGAACCGCGAGCGGGTCGAGGGGATCGATGCCAGCCTGTTCTACAAATTCCGTCCGGGCTTCATTCCGGGGCGGTTCGATATCGACGTCCGCTACTCGCACTATCTGACTCAGGATGTGGAGTTCACCGGCATTGGCGGCGAAGTGCTGACGTCCTCGCCGCTGGGTGAAATCGGCTCGCCCAACGACGAGCTGCGGCTCAAGGTCGGCTATCGCCTCGGCGATTTCCGCCTCACCTATACGATGACCTATATTGGCGGCGGGGTCGACGATCTGGTCAATGCGCCGAACCCGACCGACGACCGCTATTACCGGGTCGATGGGCAGGATTATCACCGCATCTATTTGTCCTACGACTTCGGCAAGAAGGATCAGTTCCGCATCTATGGCGGCGTCAACAACCTGTTCAACGAATTCGGGCCGTTCATGCCCGACGGTCTGAACAACGGCGATTCGCGCAACATCGTGAGCGCGCTCAACGACCCTGCGGGGCGCGAGTTCTACATGGGCCTGCGCGCGCGCTTCTGACGCACGGCCAGGCCCGACTTCGCCCTTGTTTCGGCGGGCATGCTTCTTCTCGAAGCGTGCCCGCCACATTCCGCGCGCTTGCCCGGCAGCGGCGGATTTCTTCTGTGCGAGTTTCGACCATGACCCGGATGACGCTGATCCCGCGCCTCTTCCTCGCCAGCCTTGCGATGGCGATTCCAGCCGGCCTTACGGCACAGCAGCCGATCCCGGCATCGCAGCAAACCGCGCCGGTGCCGATGACTGCCGTCGATTTCGTTGCGCTGCCTCAGTTGGGCAAGCCGTCACTGTCGCCGGACGGAGCCAAGCTGATCTATGTCCGATCGCAGGTCGACTGGGTGAAGAACAAGCACCGCGACGACTATATGCTGCTCGACCTCGCGACCGGCCAGACGCAGCGCATGTCCGATTGGGTCCACGAAGATGACTCGCTGTCGATGGTCAGCTGGTCTCCAACCGGCACCAGTGTCGCCTTCGCCATGAAGGGGAAGGGGGACAAGCGCGACCAAATCTATCTCTACGATATCAAGGCGCGCAGCGTCGCCAGAATCACCGCGCACAAGACCGGCGTCACTGACCTCAGCTGGAGCCGCGACGGCACCGCCATCTATTTCCGCGCGCGGCGGCCCGATCCCACGCCAGCGCGGGTGCGCAAGTTCCAGATCGAAGCCTTTGATACCGACCTGCCCTATGAACTGTGGCGGCACGACCGCAAGGACGGCAAGTCGCGACGGGTGCTCGGCGGCGACATCTCGATCGACGATTATTCGCTGTCGCGCGACGGGACCAAAATCCTGCTGACCATCGTCCCGGACGGACCGCAATATGGCAGCACCGAGCGCGAAATCTGGCTGCACGACATCGCTGCCGGATCGACCCAGCGCCTGACGCGCAACCGCTATGCGGAGATGCGCGCGCAGCTGGCCCCGGATAACAAGAGCTTCGCCTATATCGCCACG
>JBHYGP010000343.1:0-3167 GCA_051858935.1 Sphingomonas sp. | reverse complement strand
CCCGCCGTCACGCCCGAAGCGACCGCCTCGGGCGTCACCAGATCATGAAGATCATGCATCGTCCCGGGTCAGGCCGCCCGGTTGGGTTCGACCCAGCCGATCGTGCCATCGGTACGCCGATAGACCATGTTGTAGGTACCGGTTCCGGTGTTCTTGAACAGCAGCGCGTTGGTGTTCCGCAGGTCCAGCATCATCACCGCATCCGATACGCTGGCGTCGGGCACATCGACGCGGGTCTCGGCGATGATCGCGGGCGCCTCGGCAACCTCTTCCTCTTCCTCGATCTGGAAGACGGTATAGCCCGCATCGAAATCGGCCATCATCGCCTGCTGCTGGCCGTTATTGCGGTCCTTCAGGCGGCGCATATAGCGGCGCAGCTGCTTCTCGATCTTGTCGGCGGCGCCGTCGAACGCAAGATGCGCCTCGGATGGCGCCGAATGCGATCCCTTGAGCACCAGCCCCTGCATCACATGCGCAACGATGTCGCAGGTAAAGCCGTGATCGTGCGGCCCCTTGCCGAACGTGACCTGGGCCGAAATCGCGCGGGCGAAATATTTCTCGGCGATACCCTGGAGCCGGTCGTCCACGTGCTGCCTCAGCGCAGTGCCCGTGTCTACCTGGTGACCAGAAACCCGGATATCCATATTTTCCTCCGTCCTAACAAGAGGAGCACCTAGGAATGGGGGCCGACAGCGTCAACCGGACGCCTCCGTTCCCCACACTGGGTCCTCGAACCCGGCCATAAACGCCGAATGGCGGGCCAGTTCCGCATCGCTCGGCACAAAAATCCGTGCCGGTCGCACATGCGTCTTCGCGGCGCCGAACTCGATCCTCTCGGGTCCGGCCGCCTGTTCCACCGCGAGCCCCAGCACAATCTGGCGCCCGCCGGTCAATTCAATGAAGACCTGCGCCAGCAGCTGCGCGTCGAGCAGCGCCCCGTGCAGCTCGCGCGCCGACAGGTCCACGCCATAGCGCACGCACAAAGCGTCGAGCGTGTGCTTCGCCCCGGGATGCTTGGCGCGCGCGATCTGCAGCGTGTCGACGATGCGATCGATCGGCAGCAAAGCGCGCCCGCACGCGCCCAGCTCGCCGTTCATGAAGCCCAGGTCGAACATCGCATTGTGCGCGATCAGCGGACAATCGCCCAGAAACTCGACCAGCTCGTCGCAAATCTCGTGGAATCGCGGCTTGTCGGCCAGAAACTTCTCGGACAGGCCATGCACCGCGAACGCCTCGACCGGCATGTCGCGGTCGGGGTTCACATAACGGTGGAAATGCCGCCCGGTCGGCACCCGGTTGATCAACTCGACACAGCCGATTTCCACGAGCCGGTGCCCGGCACTGTAGCTCAGGCCGGTCGTTTCGGTGTCGAACACGATTTCGCGCATGCCCTGCTTATCCGCCTGTTTGGCCTGCGAGGCAAGCGATCAGCGCGGCAACTTCCGCCCGCGTCTCATCCTTGGACCCGCCGGTCGAGATCACGAAATCGGCGCGCGCGCGCTTCTCTGCATCGGGCATTTGCCGCGCCAGAATCGACTCAAATCGCTCGACGCTCATGCCCGGCCGCGACAGCACCCGTTCGCGCTGCACCTCCGCTGGCGCAGAGACAACGACGATCTTGTCCACCTGTCGCCAGCCCCCCGCCTCAAACAACAGCGGGACGTCGAGCAGCACCAATGGCTTGTCGGCATTGGCCTTCAGAAACGCGTTGCGCGCATGGGCGACTGCAGGGTGGACGATCCCCTCCAGCCGTTTGAACGCCTCGGGGTTCCCGAACACCGCCTCGCCCAGCAAGGTGCGGTCCACCCCCAATTCCGTCGTCGTATCGGGAAACTCCGCCTCGATCGCGGCGACCAGCGCGCCGCCCGGCCCTTGCAACCGATGCACTTCGGCGTCGGCATCGAACACTGGCACCCCCGCCTCGGCAAACATCGCCGCCACGGTCGACTTGCCCATGCCGATCGACCCGGTGAGACCGAGGACGAGGGTCATGCCAGCAGCCGTGCCCGCAACTGTGCATCATGTTCGCGCGGCGCGGGCTTGCCGAAGAACAGTTCGAACGCCAGCGCCGCCTGCCCGATCAGCATCTCCAGCCCATCGACCGTCTCCAGCCCGCGCGCGCGCGCAGCGGCGAGCAGCCCCGTCTCCAGCGGCGCATATACCGCGTCATAGACCAACGCATCTTCAGGCAGATTCGACAGGTCCAGGTCGAGCGGCGGATGCCCGACCATCCCCAGCGAACTGGCATTGACCAGCAGCGCGACCGGCGGGATCGGTGCATCGAGCGCGACCACATCGCCCTTGAGGCCGAACGTCGCGAGCAGCCCCATTGCCTTCAGCGGCGAGCGGTTGAGGATCGTCACACGGCCGACGCCCGCCCGCGCCAGTGCGAACAGGATCGCCCGCGCCGCGCCACCCGCCCCGACCACCGCGACCGGCGCGCCCTCCAGATCGAACTCGGCAATCGGCGCATAAAATCCCGCAGCGTCGGTGTTGGTCCCGATCAGCGCCCCGTCCGCCCCGCGAAACACCGTGTTGATCGCGCCGATCGAATCCCGCACCCCACCCGGATCGGGGACATGGTCGAGCGCCGCCACCTTGTGCGGCGCGGTGATGTTGCACCCGCGCCAGTGCGGATCGTCGCGCCGCGATGCGAAGAACTCGCCCAGCCCCTCCGGGGTCACCAGCGTCTTTCCATAGCGCGCATCGATGCCGAGCTTGTCGATCCAGAAGCCATGGATCATCGGCGATTTGGACTGCGCGATCGGGTCGCCGATCACCTCAGCATATGGGGGGGCAAAAGGGGTGGTCATGACGTCAACTCGCCTCTGGTCCGCAGATAATCGAGGATGTTGAGCAGCGGCATGCCCAAAATCGTGTACTGGCTGCCCTCCATCCGGCTGAACAGCTGAACCCCCGGCCCTTCGACCCGGTAGCAGCCGACACAGCCCGAAATGGCGGGCCATTCGGCATCGAGATACTCGGCGATGAAGGCGTCGGACAACGGCCGCACCCATAGCCGCGCGCGATCGACATGCCGCCACACCGCGCGACCATTTTCCGCAATCACCGCCGCGCTGTAGAGATCATGCCGCTTGCCCGACAACAGCTTCAGATGCTTCTCCGCATCGGCACGATCGACCGGCTTGTCCAGCAAGGTCCCGTCC
>JBHYGP010000342.1:0-3170 GCA_051858935.1 Sphingomonas sp. | reverse complement strand
CGATTCGATCGACACGCCCGCGTCGCGCATCGCCGCCGCGATCTCGGCGAGCACACCGACCTTGTCGGGCACGGTAAAGCGCAGATAGGCCCGGCCACGGCGCTCCCCGCTCGGCGCAGCGGGTTCCTTGGCGAGGCTGGCGGCGGGCATGGCGTAGGGCGGGCCGAATTCGGTCCGCGCGATGTCGATCAGGTCGGCGACCACGGCGCTTGCCGTGGGGCCATCGCCCGCGCCCGCTCCCTGGAACAGCAGGCGGCCGACGAAATTGCCCTCTGCCACCACCGCATTGGTCGCGCCGGTGACGTGCGCGAGCGGATGCGCGAGCGGGACGAGGTGCGGATGGACCCGCTGGAACAGCCCGTCGCCATTCAGATCGGCGATACCCAGCAGCCGCACGCGATAGCCCAAAGCCGCCGCCTCAGCGATGTCGGCGGCGAGCAGGTTGCGGATGCCGCCAATCGCCACATCGCCGAACGCGGGCTGGGTACCAAAGGCAAGGCTGGCGAGGATCGACAATTTGTGCGCGGCATCGACGCCATCGATGTCGAAGCTGGGATCCGCCTCGGCAAAGCCCTTGGCCTGCGCCTCCGCCAGCACTTCGGCAAAGTCGCGGCCCTCGGCCTCCATCTTCGACAGGATGAAATTACAGGTGCCGTTGAGGATACCATAGACGCGGTCGATCACATTCGCCGCCGCACCCTCGCGCAGCCCCTTGATCACCGGAACGCCGCCCGCGACCGCCGCCTCGAACTTCATCGGCGTGTCGGCCTGTTCGGCAACATGCGCGAGTTCCAGGCCATGATGCGCGATCATCGCCTTATTGGCGGTGACCAGCCCCTTGCCCGCCGCCAGCGTCGCGCGCGCGAGTGCCAAAGCCGGCCCGTCCGACCCGCCGATCAGCTCGACCACGACATCCGCGCGCGGATGCTGCGCCAGCTGGGTCATGTCATCGACCCAATCGAACCGGGCGATATCTACGCCACGATCCTTGGACCGGTCGCGGGCGGAGACCGCGACGATCTCGATCGGTCGCCCGGCGCGCCGTGCGATCAGGTCGGCATTGGCGTCGATCAGCCGAATCACGCCCGCGCCCACCGTGCCAAGGCCAGCCAGTGCAACGCGAAGCGGTTCGGTCATGTCTTCATTCCTCATAAGCGGCGGCGGCCCGAGCAGTGCTCGAGCCGACATGGTTCAGCCCATATCCCCCTCCCGACCCGGGAGGGGAGACATTTTTTCTACTTCTTGGTCAGACCGATCTCGGCCAGCCGCTCGGCGAGATAGTCGT
This sequence comes from Sphingomonas sp., assembly GCA_051858935.1. GTDB lineage: Bacteria > Pseudomonadota > Alphaproteobacteria > Sphingomonadales > Sphingomonadaceae > Sphingomonas. The sequence goes on along the minus strand of JBHYGP010000342.1, from coordinate 1,885 downwards.
GCGCGGTGATCGGCGGCTCCCGCTCGGGGTTCTGCGCGGTCACGGTTTGCGGCAGCGCCTTGATCAGGAAATCGGGCGCGGGGTGGAGGAAGAAGGGCATCGAATAGCGCGAATGGCCGCGCCGCTCGACCGGCGGGTTGACCACGCGGTGGGTGGTGGAGGGCAGAACATGGTTGGTCAACCGCTGAAGCATGTCGCCGACATTGACCACCAGCGCGCCTTCGGGCGGCTTGACCGGCAGCCATTCGCCATCCTTGTCGAGCAGCTCCAGACCCGCTTCCTCGGCGCCGAGCAACAGGGTGATGAGGTTGATGTCCTCATGCGCGCCCGCGCGGACGTTCGGCGCATCCTCGGTCACCGGCGGATAATGGAGCAGGCGCAACACCGAATTGCCGTCGGCGACCGCATGGTCGAACCAGTCGGGCGCGAGACCGAGATGGACGGCAATCGCTGACAGCAGCTTGTCTCCCGCCGTGTCGAACGCGGCAAACAGCTCGATGAAGGTTTCGCGGAAGCCTTGGGGCTGGTCGGGCCAGATATTGGGGGCCATAAGCTCGGAAAAGCGATGACCTGCGGCCAGCTCGCGACCGATATGCCAGAATTCCTTGAGGTCGACATGGGTCGCGCCCTTGGCGATCTCGGTCTTGAACGGCGTGTAACCGCGCGCACCGCCGCCATCCGCGACGAAATAGCTGCGCTTCACATCTTCGGGCAGGTCGAAAAACGCCTTGGTCATCGCCCAGGCGCGGTCGACCAGATCCTGCGGGATGCCGTGGTCGGCGACCATCGCGAAGCCGAACCGCTCGAACGAGCCACCCAAGGCGGCGGCGAAGCCCTCGGGGTCGCCCGCCTGATCGGCGAGGCTGACGAGCGGAACCTGGGCGAGAACGGTATCGGGCATTGCAAAGCGACTCCGGGAAACGAATCTCCTTCAGATAGTCGCCTTGGTCAGAATCGAACAGGGGCGGGAAATCCCGGATATGAAAGCGCGGGAGGGGCGCGGGTGCCGTGCGCCCCTCCCGCTGCGCCGTCCGCCTACGCCCGGACGGCGGGTCGGTGGATCAGTTGCCGCTCACCGTGAGCGTCCCGCGGCTCTTGGTATCGCCTGCGCCGTCGATCTTGAGCGTATAGGGGCTGCCCGACTTGGTCTTGCCGGTCAGTTCGTCGCGATTGCCGGTGACGGTAAAGCCCGCCCCCTCCATCTGCTCGCGGAACCAGTCGCGCACGCGCGTCGCCTCGGCCGGCGCGTCGAAGCTGACCTTCACCCCGCCCTTGTCGGTGCCGTCCTGCCGGTCGTCGATGTTGAGGCTGGAGATGGTCGCACCCGGATAGAGTTTGACCCCGTCGATTTCGAAATTCTCCGCGCCGATGCTGAACTTGGGCAGCTTGATCGAGCCTTCGAAGCCGGGTGCCTTGACCGACACCTTGCCATCCTTGTCCGCCTGCGCGGTGACCGATCCATTATCGCCCTGGATCGAAATGCTGGTCCCCTCGCTATCTCCGCCACAGGCGGCGAGCGCGGCCGCGGCCGGAAGCACAAGCCAGATAGGTTTCATCACAAACTCCAAGCGTGTTATTTGAGCAATACACTATCGCGCTTTTACGCTCAGGTCAAATCCCGGGGGTGACGCGTTGGTTGCAATGCGGCATGGGCCGCGCATGGACGTGCGTACCCAGACTGCCGAAGCTGCCCCGCCGGAAAACCGGTCGCCCATCCCCATGGGTGAGTTCGTGGCCCTGATCGCGTCGATCATGGCACTGACCGCGCTCGGCATCGATTCGATGCTGCCTGCGCTGCCCGCGATCGCCGATCAGCTGGGAGTAAGCGAACCCAACCACCGGCAATATGTGATCACCGCCTTCATGCTGGGCTTCGCCGTCGCGC
>JBHYGP010000341.1:1809-3174 GCA_051858935.1 Sphingomonas sp. | reverse complement strand
GATGCTGGGCTTCTGGATCTATCTGATGAGCGACTGCCTCATCTTTGCGATCCTGTTCGCCTGTTACGCGGTGCTGGGCGGAAACTACGCGGCGGGGCCGGGGCCAAAGGACCTGTTCGACCTCAAGCTGATCGCGCTCAACACCGCGATGCTGCTGTTCTCGTCGATCACCTATGGCTTTGCGATGCTGTCGATGCAGCTGGGCAAGGTGCGCGCGACGCAGAGCTGGCTCGCCGTCACCGGCCTGTTCGGCGCGGCGTTCCTGGCGATCGAGCTGTATGAGTTCGCCCACCTCATCCACCTCGGCGCGACACCCCAGCGCAGCGCGTTCCTGTCGGCCTTCTTCACCCTGGTCGGCACCCACGGCCTGCACGTCACCTTTGGCCTGATCTGGCTGGTGACGCTGATGGTTCAACTGGGGCGCAAGGGGCTGATCCCCGCCAATCAGCGCCGGGTCGCGTGCCTTGGCATGTTCTGGCATTTCCTCGACGTCATCTGGATCGGCGTTTTCACCTTTGTCTATCTGATGGGGATGCTGCGATGAGCGCGCACCATGACGAGCACCACGCAGCCGCCGAGCTGCCGCACGCGACGCTGCGCGATTATGTGATCGGCTTTATCCTGTCGGTGATCCTGACCGCGATCCCGTTCTGGCTGGTGATGACGATGCCGCTGAGCGCCGGGGTGACGGCTGCCGTCATCATGGGCTTTGCGGTGGTGCAGATCATCGTTCACATGATCTTCTTCCTGCACATGAACCCGAAGGCCGAGGGCGGCTGGACGCTCACCTCGCTCGTGTTCACCGTGATCGTGATCTTCATCATGCTGGCGGGCTCGCTGTGGGTCATGCACCACCTCAACAGCAACATGATGCCGCAGCATCTGGAGCAGCAGGTCCCGTGAAGCTCCGCCGCGCCGTTCCCGCGGCGCTGCTGCTGATGCTCGCCGCCGGGTTCGTGGCGCTGGGCATCTGGCAGGTCGAGCGGCGGGCGTGGAAACATGCGCTGATCGACGCGGTCGAGACGCTCAGCACTGCCACGCCGGTCGCTGCGCCTGGGCCGGGCGGTGAAGCGGAAGCCTATCGCCGCGTGCGGGTGACGGGCCGCTTCCTCCATGATCGCGAGACATTGGTGCGCGCGGTCAGCGATCTTGGCAGCGGCTATTGGGTGGTGACCCCGCTCGACACTGGACGTTTCACCGTGCTGGTCAACCGCGGATTCGTGCCTCCCGAGCGGCGCGATGCGGCGACGCGTGTGGCGGCAAACGGGGCAGGAGAGGTGACCGTTACCGGCCTGGTCCGCGTTACCGAGCCGGGCGGCGGCTTCCTGCGCAGCAACGACCCTGGCTCAGACAATTGGTATTCGC
>JBHYGP010000341.1:0-1799 GCA_051858935.1 Sphingomonas sp. | reverse complement strand
ATGTCGCCGCGATCGCCGTCGCGCGCGGGCTGAGCAACCCTGCGCCCTATTTCATTGACGCCGATGCTGCACCCAACTCCGGCGGCTGGCCTCGCGGCGGGCTGACCGTGCTGCGCTTTTCCGACAATCATCTGGGCTATGCGCTGACCTGGTTCGCGCTGGCCTTGCTGTCGCTGGGCGGCATTTGGCTGGTGTTGCGCAAGTCGTCGCTTGCGCCCAACAAGGGGGCGTGACCCGGCAGATCCTCCTGCCGCCCGCCTTTCAACCGGCGGATGCGGGGCGGCGCAACATGCTGCTGCTCACCCAGCTGCGCTGGCTGGCGGTGGGCGGACAGCTGGTGACGGTCGCGGTGGTTCAGCTCGCGCTGGGCATCGACCTGCCGCTGACGCAGCTCCTCATGTCGACCGCGACGCTCGCCGCGCTCAACATCGCCAGCCATGTGCTGATCGCCAGCGGTGCGCGCTTCACCGACGGCGCGCTGGCCGCCGCCCTGCTGTTCGATGTCGGGGCGCTGACGGTGCAGCTCAGCCTGTCGGGCGGGATCACCAATCCGTTTGCGGCGCTGTTCCTGTTGCACATCGTGCTCGGCGCGGTGCTGCTGCGGCCGCATTATCCGTGGACGATCGTCGCCGCGACGCTGATCGCGCTGGGCATCCTGTCGCTCGACCCGACGCCATTGGTCCTGCCGCCCGATCTGCCGGTCGATCCGGTCAATCTTTATCTCTTCGGCGGGTTCGTCTGTTTCGTGCTGATCGCCGTCCTGCTCGTCATCTTTATCGGCCAGATCAGCCGCAATCTGCGCAGCCATGACGCCGCGCTCGCCGCCGTCCGCCAGCGCGCGGCGGAAGAGGATCATATCGTCCGCATGGGCCTGCTTGCCTCGGGCGCGGCGCATGAGCTGGGGACGCCGCTGTCGCTGCTGTCGGTCGCGATCGGCGACTGGCGGGCGATGCCGCGCCTGAAGGGCGATGCCGAACTGCAGGAGGAACTGGCCGAGATGGACGGCGCGGTGCGGCGCTGCAAGGCGATCGTCAGCGGCATCCTGATGTCGGCGGGCGAGGCGCGCGGCGTGGCCCCCGAAGTGACCAGCGTGCGCCGCTTCCTGACCGAGATTGTCGCGGACTATCGCGCCAGCCTGCTCCCCGGCACGCTCGATTTCGACGACCGCTTTGGCGCGGACGTCACCATCGTGTCCGACCCGGCACTGCGCCAGGTGATCGGCAACGTCATCGACAATGCGATCGAGGTGTCGCCGGGCCGCGTCGCGCTAACCGTGCTGCGTGAGGGCGAGGCGCTGGTGCTCGACATCGCCGATCGCGGCCCCGGCTTCGCCCCCGAAATCCTCGCCACCTTCGGCCAGCCCTATCGCTCGACCAAGGGCAAGCCGGGCGGGGGGCTCGGCCTGTTCCTGCTGGTCAACGTCCTGCGCAAGCTGGGCGGGGAGGCGAGCGCGGAGAACCGGCTGGACGGCGGCGCGCGGGTGCGGATCGTCCTGCCGCTCGCCGCGCTGGCGATGGCGGCCCCGCGATGAGCGCGCGCCTGCTGATCATCGTCGAGGATGACGAGGCCTTCGCCCGGACGCTCAAACGCTCGTTCGAGCGGCGCGACTATACCGTGCTGTGGGCGGCGAACCATGACGAGCTGGCGGCATTGCTCGCCGACCACGCGCCGGATTTCGCGGTAGTCGATCTGAAGCTCGGCGGCGCATCGGGGCTGGCGTGCGTGCAGACGCTGCGGGCGAGCGATGCGGGGATGAAGATCGTCGTCCTCACCGGCTTCGCCAGCATCGCGACGGCGGT
>JBHYGP010000340.1:0-3186 GCA_051858935.1 Sphingomonas sp. | reverse complement strand
GACGCCGCGCGGCGAACAGCCGCAGGTTACGCCGCGCGAAGCATGGCGCACCTTTGCCGCGCACTATCATCTGTTCCGGGGCACGCCGTCGCGGCTGTGGCTCGACTGGGTGTTTGCCGAAGTGTTCGGGATGAAGCAACGGCTCGATCCGACCAGCGCCGATACCTATTTCGACGCGATCGGCGAGCAGCTGGCACAGGACCATTTCCGTCCCCGCGCGCTGTTCGACCGGTTCGGGATCGAGGTGATCGCGACGACCGAGTCGCCGCTCGACCCGCTCGACCATCATCGCAAGATCGCCGCCAGCGGCTGGTCGGGCCGGGTCATCACCGCCTATCGCCCCGATCCGGTGATCGACCCGGAATTCGAGGGGTTTCGCGACAATCTGCGCCGCCTGTCCGACCTGACCGGTCAGGATTGCTTCGGCTATGACGGCTATCTCGCCGCGCACCGCAATCGCCGCGCCTATTTCGCGGCGATGGGCGCGACCTCGACCGATCACGGCCACCCGACCGCAGCCACCGCAGACCTGAGCGACGCGGAAGCGCGCGCGCTGTTCGACCGGGTGACCGGCGATTCGGTCAGCGCCGCCGACGCCGAACTGTTCCGCGCGCATATGCTGACCGTGATGGCCGGGATGAGCATCGAGGACGGGCTGGTCATGCAGATCCACCCGGGATCGTTCCGCAACCACAACCCCGCGCTGTTCGCGCGCTTCGGTCGCGACAAGGGCGCCGACATCCCGGTCCAGACCGAATATGTCCGCGCGCTGCGCCCGCTGCTGTCGAAATATGGCAACGATCCGCGTTTGTCGGTGATCGTTTTCACGCTCGACGAAACCAGCTACAGCCGCGAGCTCGCACCGCTCGCCGGCCATTATCCGGCGCTCAAGCTCGGCCCGGCATGGTGGTTCCATGACAGCCCGGAAGGAATGCGCCGCGTCCGCGAGCAGGTGACCGAGACCGCCGGTTTCTACAACACGGTCGGGTTCAACGACGATACCCGCGCCTTCCTGTCGATCCCCGCGCGCCACGATGTCGCGCGCCGCGTCGATTGCGCGTTCCTCGCCAGGCTGGTCGCTGAACATCGCATGGAGGATTGGGAGGCGGCCGAGCTTGCGCAGGATCTGTCCTACAATCTCGCCAAGGCGGCGTACAAGCTGTGAGGCTGTCGGAGGCAACGGCCGCGACGCTCCCCGACACCGTGCGCCGGGTCGACTATGACCGGGACGGCGCGGCGCACCAGATCGTCCATCTCGGCATGGGCGCGTTCACCCGCGCGCATCAGGCGGTGCTGACCGAGGATGCGATTGCCGCTTCGGGCGACGCGTGGCGCATTGTCGGCGTGTCGATGCGCAGCGCGACCGTGCGCGACCAGCTTGCACCGCAGGACCATTTGTTCACCGTGACCAGCAAGGGCGAGGGCGCTCCGGTCACCCGGCTCGTCCGCTGCGTCGGCGATGCGATCGTCGCGCCGGAGCATCCCGAACGGGTGGTCGCGGCGATTGCCGATCCGCGCACGCAGGTCGTGACGTTGACGGTTACCGAAAAGGGCTATCACCTCGTCCCCGCCGACGCCGATCTGCCTGCGTTGCTCCGCGAGGATGCGGCGCGCGCGACCCCGCAGACGATTTACGGATATTTTGCGCAGGGGCTGGAGCAGCGTCAGGCCGACGGGTCGCCGGGCCTGACGATCCTGAGCTGCGACAACCTCGCCGAAAACGGCACGCGGCTGCGCGAAATGCTGCTGCGCGTGCTGGCGGCGCGCGACCCCGCACTGGCCGAGTGGTGCGCCGTTCACTGCACCTTCCCCAATTCGATGGTCGACCGGATCGTACCCGCGACCCAGCCCGCCGACCTCGATGCGCTAGAAGCTCAAATCGGCCTGCGCGACGAAGCTGCTGTGTTCACCGAGCCGTTCCGGCAATGGGTGATCGAGGACAGCTTCGCCGGCCCGCGCCCCGCCTGGGACGCCGCTGGCGCGCAGATCGTCGCGGATGTCCGGCCCTATGAGACCGCCAAGCTGCGGATGCTCAACGGTGCGCATTCGGCGCTGGCCTATCTCGGCCTCGCCAAGGGGCTTGAGCTGGTGAGCGAGGCAATTGCCGACCCGGAGATCGGCCCGCTGGTCGGTCGCCTCATGCGCGACGAGGCAGCCGACAGCTTCAGCCCCGCGCCCGAACAGGATCTGGCGGCCTATGCCGATTCGCTGATCGCGCGCTTTGCCAACCCCGCTTTGCCGCACCGGCTGGCGCAGATCGCGATGGATGGGTCGCAGAAGATCCCGCAGCGCTGGCTGGCGACACTCGCCGATCGCCGGGCACGGGGCAAACCCTCTCCGGCGATCCTGCGCGCGCTGGCCGCATGGGTCGTCCACGTGCGCGGCGACAATCCGCATGTCAGTGATCCGCGCGCCGAGCAGTTGGCCGGACTTTGGCGCTCGGCAGGCGTCGAGGGCATCGTCGCCGCGCTGTTCGATGCCGGCGGGCCGATGGCGTCGATCTGGGCTCCGGCGCCCGAGGATCGCGCGGCGCTGAACCGGCATATCGCGGCATTGGGCTGAACCGGCCTTACAGTTTTCGGGGAGAGCGGGCGTGAACGAGGGAAGGCGGATGCCGATCATGGGGCTGCGGTGGTGGATCATCACGCTGGTGACGGTCGGCACGATCCTGAACTATCTCGCGCGATCGTCGCTGTCGGTTGCCGCGCCGACGCTGATGCAGGTGTTCGACATGAATACCCAGCAATATAGCTGGGTCGTCTTCTCGTTTCAGGCCGCCTACACCGTCATGCAGACGTTCAGCGGCGCGATCCTCGACTGGCTCGGCACGCGGGTCGGCTTTGCGATCTTCGTCGTGGGCTGGGGCGTCGCCAATATGTGCCACGCCTTTTCGACCGGATGGTTCAGCCTGGCCTTCTGGCGCGGCCTGCTCGGCAGTTTCGAGGCGGCGGCGATCCCGGGCGGGCTCAAGGTCGTGTCCGAATGGTTCCCCCCGCGCGAGCGCACTGTGGCGACCGGCGTGTTCAACATGGGGTCGTCGATCGGCAACATGATCGCCCCCGCGCTCGTCGCCTTCTGCATCCTCTATTTCGGTTGGCAATCGGCGTTCCTGATCACCGGTGGCCTCAGCCTGATCTTCGCGGTCATCTGGTATGTCGCCTATCGCAGCCCGGAGAACAGCAAGCG
>JBHYGP010000339.1:0-3193 GCA_051858935.1 Sphingomonas sp. | reverse complement strand
GGCTCGCATAGGCGCCACCCGCGTCAATCCGTAGCCCCGGATTGGGCGATGTGCCGCCGATCGCCTTGATCACGCCCCCCGCGACTTCGATCCGCGTGGGTCCAGACACTGTTCCCGCCGCAACGTCGATCACACGCACGTTTTCGATCAGATACCGTTCGGGCAAGCGGTTCGGAAGCGGTGCGCGCCCCTCGGGCCAGATCACGCCAACGGCCAGCAACCAGAAGGGCAAGACTAGCAGCACAGCGACTGACTTCCACGCGATCCCGCCGCGCGCTCGCGTCAGCATCGCTACACCAGCGACACCGGCCAGCACGACGCCATATGGGATCACATCCCGGACGATTGCCGGGAGCCAGCGGGCCACCCCGACCGCTGCTATCGACCCGAAAAGCAGGGCCAGCGGCCATTTCAGCTTCATGCCCATCGGCGTGTCAGGCACGCGGCAACTCGTCCAGAAACCCAGCGACGTCCGCCAGATCGACCTGTTTGTCGAGATAGGTCCGCCCGATCCCGCGCGCGAGCAGGAAGGGGAGGGCGCCGGCATCCATCTTCTTGTCGTGCAGCATGTGGGCGACCAGTGTCTCGCCCGACGCGGTGATCCGGGCACTGGTCAGATCGTGCGGCATTTCCATCGCGCGTAGATGCGCCGCCACCCGCTCGGCATCCTGCCCCGGACACAGGCCGCGCCGCGCCGAATAGGCGAAGGCCAGCGCCATCCCTGCGGCAACGCCCTCGCCATGCAGCAGCGCGTCGGAAAAGCCGGTCTCGGCCTCCAGCGCATGGCCGAAGGTATGGCCAAGGTTGAGCAGCGCGCGGACGCCCGTCGTCTCGCGCTCGTCCGCCGCGACGATCCGCGCCTTGGCTGCAACCGAATGCGCGATGGCATGCTCGCGTGCCGCCGGGTCCCCCGTCAGCAGCGCCGCGCCATTGGCCTCGCACCATTCGAAGAAAGCGAAATCGTCGATCAGCCCGTATTTCACCACCTCGGCATAGCCGGCGCGCAGGTCGCGCAGCGGCAGCGTGTCGAGCAGGTCGGGGTCGATCAGCACCAGCGACGGCTGGTGGTATGCGCCGATCAAATTCTTGCCCGCCCGGCTGTTGATCGCGGTCTTGCCGCCGACCGAGCTGTCGACCTGCGCGAGCAGGGTCGTGGGGATCTGCACGAAGTTGCAGCCGCGCTTGAGAATCGATGTCGCGAACCCGACCAGATCGCCGATCACGCCGCCGCCAAGGGCAATGACATGGTCGCCGCGCTCGATCCCGCGATCGAGCAGCGCGTCGGTCAGCGATTCGAGCTGGCCCCAGCTCTTGGTCGCCTCACCTGCGGGCAGGACGATGATATCGCTCGCCAGCCCGCCATTGTGCAGCAAGGCGGAGAGCCGCGCAGCGTGCGGCGCGACATTGGCGTCGGTGACGATCACGAACGGTCGCCCGCGCGACAGCGGGGCGAGTTGCTCCGCCGCCTGCGTCAGCAACCCGCTGGCGATCCGCACGTCATAGCTGCGCGCACCCAGCGCGACCGGAACCACCTTCATCGACCCAGCGCCTCCAGAATTGCGCTCACCGTCGCTTCATGCGGCGCAACCTTGCTCACCACATGGATCGGCGCGAGCGCATAGACCGGGTTGCGGATTTCGGCGAGTTCGGTGAGCACCTTCAACGGATCCTTTCCGCGCAGCAGCGGGCGATGGTCGCGCTTGGCGACGCGTTCGGCCAAGACCTTGGGGGCGGCGTCCAGCCAGATCGCGGTCGCCTGGTCAAGGATCAGCGCGCGGGTTTCGTCGTTGAGGAACGCGCCGCCGCCGGTCGCGATCACCTTTGGCGCGCCGTCGATCAGCCGCGCGATCACGCGCCGCTCGCCGTCGCGGAAATGCGGCTCGCCGAATCGCTCGAAGATTTCGGCGACGGTCATTCCCGCCGCCGCCTCGATCTCCGCATCGGCATCGACGAACGGAAGCTTGAGCCGCTGGGCAAGGCGGCGGCCCACCGTCGTCTTGCCCACGCCCATCAGGCCGATCAGCACGATCGGGCGGGTAATCGGTTCAGGATGGGCCGGGTGGGTTTGCAGCATGGTCGCGGGGGCTATACAGCGAGCATCGCGCTCGGGCAAAAGGCCCGTCGCCTGCATATAGAACAGCTTTGAGGGGGTCGATGTCCCGTTCGCTCGTCATCATCGTCATTGTCGCTATCCTGTTGATCGGGGGACTGTTTTTCCTCGCCGGGCGCGATACGGAGAAGCAGCCGGTGCGCATCGAGAAGGCCGTCCCGCTTGACAATCTCTCGAACTAAGACCGCGCTCGCTGCGGTTCTGGTGGTCGCTGCGGGCGTGGGAATTCCCGCGCTGGGGCAGGATCGACCCGAATCGCTGCTGCCCCCCGGATTCGACGACCCGGTCCCGGCGCCCGCGCCAGCCCCCGCCCCGACGCACGCCCACGCAGGCCGAGTGCCACCAGCCCCCGCCCCGGCACCCGCGCCCGCCGCTGGCCCGACCGCCGCGCCGCGTACCGATTCAGCGCCGGCTCCGTCCGGGGAGGTGGGCAACACGACCGCGGCTGCCAGCGGCGTCACGCCCGAAGCGACCGGCGAGATCGATTACGCGACCATCGCCCGTTACGAACTGCCCGATTTCGCCAAGCGTTCGCTGGCGCAGGTCGGCCCGTCCTCGGCCGCCAGCGACGGATTGCCCGTCACCGCGTTCGGCACTGCCGATGGCGGGTTCCTCCAGACGCTGATGCGGCGCACCGACGCACCGGTCGCGTCGCGCTGGCTGTCGATTGCGCTGCGTCGGGCGCTGCTGTCGCGGGTGAATACCCCGCGCGGCCTCAATGGCGCCGATTTCGCCGCCGAGCGCGCCTGGCTGCTGATCCGCATGGGTGAGGCCGATGCCGCGCGCGCGCTGGTCCAGTCGGTCGATATCGCCAATTACACGCCCAAGATGTTTCAGGTCGCGATGCAGGCGATGCTCGCCACCGCCGATCCGGGCGGCATGTGCCCGATGGTTCAGCCCGCTCTCGACACCGCGCCCGACCGCAACTGGCGGCTGGCCGAGGCGATCTGTGCGGGCCTCGACGGTGATCCGAGCAAGGCCGGGCCGCTGATCGACGCGAGCCGCCGCCGCATGGGTACCTCGGTCGATGTGCTGCTCGCCGAAAAGCTGGTCGGCATGGGCGTGTCGGGCCGCCGCGCGGTC
>JBHYGP010000338.1:1383-3205 GCA_051858935.1 Sphingomonas sp. | reverse complement strand
GGAGAAGCCGGCGAACACGATCGAGTGGATCGCACCGATCCGCGCACAGGCGAGCATCGCGACCGCGGCCTCGGGCACCATCGGGAGGTAGAGCGTCACCCGCTCGCCGCGCTTGACCCCCTGCGCCTTTAGCAGATTGGCGAAGCGGCAGACGTCGGCATGAAGTTCGCGATAGGTGATGACGCGGTGCGGCTCGTCGGGGCTGTCCGGCTCCCACAAGATCGCAGTTGCGTCGCCGCGCTCGGCCAGATGGCGGTCGAGCGCATTGGCGCTGATGTTGAGCGTGCCGTCGGCGAACCAGGCGATGCCGAAATCGGCTTCGTCGAAGCTGGTTTCCTTGACCCGCGTGAATGGCGTGATCCAGTCGATCCGTTGCGCCGCCTCGCGCCAGAAACCCTCGGGGTCCTCGACCGACCGGCGATACATGGCGTCATAGCCGTCCGCATCGACCAGTGCGTTCGCCGCCCATTGTTCGGGTACCGGGAAGATCGTCTGGGCCATCTCACTCTCCTGTTCGCGCGGGGCGCTTGGCCACGCGTTAGCGCATCTGAGGCCTGAGGTCAGTGCGACTCTCGTCGTAGAACTGCGACCTTTGTCGGGATAGCTGCGCGCCCAAGTCGGGGGCATGACACATTGTCCGCAGCACCGTGCGCGGGGAAAAGATTTAGGGGAGTGCGGCCGATGGCCACGGAGACGGGCGACCTGCCCAAGCATCACAAGGCAACGCAAAGCGAGAAGCTGGTCATCACCGCATCGTCGCTGGGCACGGTGTTCGAATGGTATGACTTCTACCTTTACGGGCTGCTGGCGACGATCATCTCGGCGCAATTCTTTTCGGGCGTGAACGAGACCACGGGGTTCATCTTCGCGCTCGCGGCATTCGCGGCGGGGTTCGCGGTGCGGCCGTTCGGGGCGCTGGTGTTCGGGCGGATCGGCGATCTGGTCGGGCGCAAGAACACGTTCCTCGTCACCATGGGCCTGATGGGCTTTGCGACCTTCGTCGTCGGCCTGCTGCCATCCTATGCCACGATCGGCGTTGCGGCGCCGGTGCTGTTGATCCTGATGCGGTTGATCCAAGGCCTTGCGCTCGGCGGTGAATATGGCGGCGCTGCGACCTATGTCGCGGAGCATGCGCCCAACAACAAGCGCGGCCTCTACACCAGCTTCATTCAGACGACCGCGACGCTCGGCCTGTTCGCGGCGCTGCTCGTCGTGATCGGCACCCGCACGCTGGTCGGTGAAGAGGCGTTCCGCGACTGGGGCTGGCGCGTGCCGTTCCTCGTTTCGATCATCCTGCTCGGCGTTTCGCTGTGGATCCGCATGCAGCTGGAGGAAAGCCCCGTCTTCAAGAAGATGAAGGAAGAGGGCAAGACGTCGAAGGCGCCGCTGACCGAGGCGTTCGCCAAATGGGGCAACCTCAAATTCGTGCTGATCGCGCTGCTCGGTGCGGTCGCGGGGCAGGCGGTGGTCTGGTACACCGGCCAGTTCTACGCGATGTTCTTCCTCGAAAAGATGCTGATGGTCGATGGTGCGACCACCAATATCCTGATCGCCATCGCGCTCGCCATCGGCACGCCCTTCTTCATCTTCTTCGGCTGGCTCTCGGACAAGGTGGGACGCAAGCCGATCATCATGGCGGGCTGTGCGCTGGCCGTTCTGACCTATTTCCCGGCGTTCCACATGCTGTCGGAGGCAGCGAACCCGGCGCTCGCACGGGCGGCGGCGACTGCGCCGGTCACGGTAGTGACCAGCGATGCGGATTGCTCGCTGCAGTTCGATCCGGTTGGCGGTAACAAGTTCGACAGCAAAAGCTGTGACATCG
>JBHYGP010000338.1:0-1373 GCA_051858935.1 Sphingomonas sp. | reverse complement strand
CCTTGCCAAGAATGCGATCAGCTACAGCTCGGTCGAGGCACCGGTCGGGGCGATTGCGCAGGTCAAGGTGGGTGAGGCAACCTTCACCGCGCCCGATCCGGCGCAGGTCACCGGTGCCGACCGCAAGGCGGCGATCACCGCATTTCAGGGCGAGTTGAAGGCCGCGCTGACCAATGCCGGCTATCCGTCCAAGGCCGATCCGGCGCAGATCAACAAGCCGCTGGTGGTGGCGATCCTCACCTGGCTCGTGCTGCTGGTGACGATGGTCTATGGCCCGATCGCGGCGATGCTGGTCGAGCTGTTCCCGACCAAGATCCGCTACACGTCGATGTCGCTGCCCTATCATATCGGCAATGGCTGGTTCGGCGGGTTCCTGCCGACCACGGCCTTTGCGATGGTCGCGGCGACGGGGGATATTTACTACGGCCTGTGGTATCCGATCGTCGTCGCCGGGCTGACGCTGGTGGTCGGGCTGCTGTTCCTGCCGGAGACATTTCGGAAGAATATCGACGATTGAGGTGTCGCAAAAATCCTCCCCCGCAAGGGGGAGGTGGCGCCGAAGGCGACGGAGGGGGAGGACGGCGATGTCCTTCTCCTTCTAGCGTCAACCCTTCCTCCCCCTCCGTCACGCTGCGCGTGCCACCTCCCCCTTGCGGGGGAGGATTATTCAGTCGGCAGCCTCAACCTTTTTCGCGGGCAACCACCCGTTCGACCGCGCCCAGCTGGCAAACAGCCGGGGCCAGGCCGACACCGGTTCGCCGGGCTTGCCCAGCCCCCAGCTATGCCCGCCGCGCTCGAACAGATGCAGCTCCACGGGGCGCTTGGCCGCTTCCATCGCCGCGGCCAGCCGCTGGCTGTGCGCAACCGCCGCAATCGGGTCGTCCATCGCATGAGCGAGGAAGATCGGCGGGGTCGCCGCGCTCACCTGCGCCTCCACCGAAAACGCATCGCGCCAGTCGGGCAGCTTGCTGACGTAACGCGCGGTTCGCGTGGTATCGATCGGTGCGCGCATCGACACCACCGGATAGATCAACCCGGCGAAATCCGGCACCGCGCTGACCCGGTCGGCGATGTCCGCTGGCGGATAGAAGGCTTGCCCGCCGCGTGTCGCGAGAATGCCGGCGAGATGCCCACCTGCCGAAAAGCCGACCACCCCGATCCGCTTCGGGTCGATCTGCAACCGCGCTGCATTGGCGCGCAGCAGCCGCATCGCGCGCTGTCCGTCCTGAAACGGCGCGTCCGAATTCCATCCGTCGCCCGGTAGCCGGTAATAGAGCACCACCGCCGTCACCCCGCGCTTGGCCAGCCAACGCGCAGTCGGCACCGCCGCGCTGGCGATCTGGATGCGGAAATAGCCACCGCCGCCGATTACC
>JBHYGP010000337.1:0-3217 GCA_051858935.1 Sphingomonas sp. | reverse complement strand
TTCGACCGTCGTGCTTCCTCCCGCTCCGTCAGCTGCGCTGACACCTCCCCCTTGCGGGGGAGGATTGTTTTATGTCCCGAACACCGCACACGCGAACGGGCCGGCCGCGGGAAGGGGGTCGCGGCCGGCCCTGGTCGAGCCACTGCGCGGCGATGGGCTTGCCGCGCGGTGGTCCGCTTTGCGATCAATCCTTGTCGGCGCTTTCCAGTTCGCGCATCGCGTCGTCGATGCCCTTGAGCGCGGCGGCCTTCTGCTCCGCGCTGAGTTCGGTCTGCGCCTCGATTGAGCTGCGCGCCATCTTGAGGCTCATCACCGCGTGGCGCTTGCCCATATCGGCGCTGGCGATCGCCATCACATGAGCGCGGCGGGCTATTGCTTCTGCACCCTTCGCCTTGGCCGCAGCCGCGTCGGCGCGCATTTCGATGCGGTCGGTGCAGATCACGATCTTGCGCTTGTCGCCGTCGCGGGTCTCGATCTTGACATCGTCGCCCTTCGATCCGCCGCACTTCATCGATTTGACGTCAACGTCGATGTCCATGTCGCCGGTCCAGACGAACTCCTTGCCGTCGCCCTTCATGCGGATGACGCGGGTCTCGGTCTTGGCCTCCTTGCCGTCCTTGTCCTTGCGCTCGACCATGACGATGCGATGGACGCGCTTTTCCGTGGTGCCCTCGGGTGCCTTGGGCGCTTCCGGCGCGGCCGGGATTTCGGGAGCCTGGACGGCGGCGACGGCGGCGGGCGCAGCGGGTGCCTCAGGAGCGGCGGGCGGCGTTGGCGCGTCGGCCTGGGTCATGGCAGCGCCAGCGCCGGAGGCGGTGAGCGCGAGGCCGGTGAGGGTGAGCGCGACGGCGCCGGTGACGCCCGCGGTGATCCGGGCACGCGATTTGGGATTGTGTTTCGAGAGCATTTTGAGCCTCCCCTTGAGTTCGTTGACGGTGTGTAGGTGGCATGCCGCCGAGACCGCACCCCCATGCGCGGACTTGACGATGGCGCGGCCATAGGCATGGCGCAGCGCCGGTGCGCGGCCTGAGAGCACAAGGGCGTCGCAGGCCAGTTCCTGGTCGGCGCGGAAGGCGCGGAACGCCCGCCATGCGACCGGGTTGAACCAATGGAGCGCGAGCACGACCAGCGCGATCCAGTTGGCGATCAGGTCCCCCCGAAGGTGGTGCCCGAGTTCATGGGCGAGCGCGAGGTTGCGCTCGACCGGATCGTAACGTTCCGCAAAGTCCCGCGGGAACGCGACATATTTGCGCCAGATGCCAAAGGCGAGCGGGCCGGTTGCGGCGTCGGTCTCGATGACATGGACGCGGCCCTCCGCGACGGTGCGACGGATCTCGGCCTTGCGCATCAGATTGGCGCAGAAGCGGGTGTGCGAGACGACGTGCCACAGCAGGAAGGCAAGCGCGCCCACGGCCCAGATGGTGCCAATCACCAGCAACAGGCTCGGCCCGCTGACCGTGACGACGCTCGCCTCGGTAACCGTCGCGGCCGTGCCGCCGGCCATGTCCATCTGCGCCTGGATCAGCGCCTGATCGATGATCGCCTGAGTGCTGGGGGCGGCGGCGGGTGCCTCGGCAGCGTAGGTCAGCCCGCCGAGAAACTCGGTGAAGCTCCACGCGCCGGGCAGGGGTGGCATCAGCAGCCGCAGCACCGGCAGCAGCCACAGCGCATAAGCGATGTTGGGACCGAATTGCTCACGCACCGGTTTGCGCAGTGCGAGGACCAGCAGCATCAGCAGCGTGGTGGCGATGCAGGTTTCGACCATCCAGGCGATCATTGCTTGATCTCCTTCAGCAGGGCTTCGATCTCGGCGATATCCTGATCTGTCAGCGCATCCCGTTCGGCGAGATGCGCGACCAGCGGGGTCAGCTTGCCCCCGAACAGCCGGTCGATCAGGCGGCGCGACTCACCCTCGACATAATCGCCGCGTTCGACCAGCGGACGATATTGGTAGCGGCGGCCATCCTCATCGGCGGCGATGACATTTTTGGCGAGCAGGCGGCCGAGCAGGGTCTTGACCGTGTTGGCGCTCCAGCCGCGCGCGGGGGCCACGCGTTCGATGACATCCTGCGCGGCGAGTGGCGACTCGTCCCACAACACTTCCATCACTGCGTGCTCGGCATCGCTGATTCGCTCGGTCATCGCATCCCTCTTTGACTACGGGTGTAATCGTCTCGATCACATCTGTAGTCAAGGGGCTGAACGGACGATGAATGATGTTCAGGGTGCCGTCAGCAAGGGGGCGAGCTGTCGGAAAATCTGACAGCTCGCCCAAAGGCTAAATCGGATTAACCATCGCAATGCGCAGAATCATGCGGTTCGTGCGAACTGGCACGCGTGGTGCAAAACTTCGGGCATATGTGTTCACCCTCGTGTGTGACGCTTCAGGGGCGGGTGGCTTTCGGGCCATCCGCCCTTTCCCGTTGAGGCTGATGCATATTCGACCTGGCTGCCATCGCGGCGGCGGCGGCGGCGGAAGATGCGCATCCCGTCTTCTTCCAGCCGCTCCGACGCGCGGGCCAGCGCCTTGGGGTAGATGTCGTGGAACAGCCGTTCGAACGTGCCGTCCCAGCCATAGCGTTCGACCACCATCGCGCGGGCGCGGGCACCGACCAGCTCGGCTCCGTCGCGCCACAGCTTGACGACATTGGCCGCCATCGCCGCTGTATCATCGACCGGGCCGAGCAGGCCGAGGCCATGGGGCACACGGTCGGGCATCGCGCCGCTCGCGACGCCGACCACGGGGAGGCCGCACGCCTGCGCTTCAAGCACCGAAATCCCGAAGGTTTCGTCCGCCATCGCCGAAACGTAGATGTCCGATGAAGCGAGCGCGCGGGCGAGACCGGCGCGGTCCTTCTCGAACCCGGTAAAGGCGATCGGCAGCTCGGCCGCCTCGCGCGCGAGCCGTTCGCGCAGCTTGCCGTCGCCGATCATGACCATGGCCGCGCCGAGATCGGCGGGCAGGCGGCGGAACATGTCCACCAGCCGGTCGGCGCGCTTTTCGTTGTCGATGCGACCGGCATAGGCCAGCAGCGGCCCATTGCCAGGCAGACCGAGCGACGCGCGATAGCCGGGATCGCGCCGGGCCGGGCTGAACAGGCTGGTATCGACGCCCAGCGGCATCACGTCGGTGCGGGTGATCGTCTTGCGCGCGAGAGTCGCCTGCGCATCCTCGCTGAGTGTGTAGACGCGATCAAACTCGCGATAAGTGACCTCG
>JBHYGP010000336.1:0-3222 GCA_051858935.1 Sphingomonas sp. | reverse complement strand
CGGGCGAGTGGGTCGAGCTGTTGCCGCGGCTGTCATCTGCGGCACGGTCGGTGCTGCGCGGGCGTCGCGACCTGCCGCCGGGGATCGAGCGCGCGCTGGAAGCATTCGGCCCGGTCGATTTCGTGGTTGCGAGTGGGGTTGAGGACCAGCCGATGGTGACGCCGCAAGCCGGCACCGAACCATTGGCATTGCAGCCTGAACCCGAAACTGGTGCGCCAGCGACAGAGGAAGAACCGGAGCCGGTGCTGGCGGAGGCCGAGCCCGAGCTTCGACCCGCTCCGATGCTTGCCCCGGTCGAACGCGAGCTTGACCCGGAGCCGGTTGCGGAAGCGTTCGTCCCGGCCGTGCCCGCAGAGGCGGACGAGGTCGCGTCGATCGCCGAACCCGCGCTGGTCGAACTGCCGGTCGTGGCCGAGGGCGAGGATGCCGCGCCGATTGCGGTCGGCGAAGCGGGATCGGTGCTCGAGGCGGTGGCGCGGGTCGAATCGCGCATCCGCATGCGACTGCGCCCGGTGCTCGATCCGGTCGTGCCACAGCAGGCCGAGCCTGTGGCAGCGACTATGCCGGAGGCTGAGGCCGAGGCCGAGCAGCCGGTCGAAGCCGGGTCGGTTGCCGTGCCGGCCAACACCTCGCCCTTCGTCTCCATCGGTGCGGCGGCACTGGGCATCCCGCTTGTCGCGCGCGCGCTGGAAGAGGTCGCGGTGGCGGATCTGGTCGATCCGGCCCAAAGCGGGACGGACGATCATCCGTCCGTCGCAACGCCTCTTGCTGCAGAGTCTGCAGAGGCGCAGGTCCCGGACATGGACGAAATCTTCATTCTGGGTAGCCGCGAGCCCGATGCGGCCGATCTGGTCGTCGAGCCCGAAGGTCCGTTCGAGATTGCCGATGTCGTCGCCCGGATCGACGCTTTCTACACGCTGCAACAGGACCGCGCCGCGCATGCCCCGCCGCCTATCCGGGTCGATGGGTTCCGCTTCGAAACCGACGAGCTGGGCGTGATCCGCTGGGTTGATGGGGTGTCGCGCGCGCCGCTGATCGGCCTGTCGCTCGAACTCAACAGCAACAGCGACGGGTCGCGCGCCGATGGCGTCGCCGCCGGGGCGTTGCGCCAGCGTGCGGCGTTCAGCGATGCCCGGCTGACCGTGGTCGGCGAGTCCGATGCGGCGGGCGAGTGGCGCATTTCGGGCGCGCCGGCATTCGACCGTGCGACCGGCCGCTTCTCGGGCTATCGCGGCACCGCGCGCCGCCCGCGCCGCGAGGAGAGTGCAGCGCCAGTGACGCCGGCGGCACCCGATCCCGCCGCCGATTCGCTGCGCCAACTGATGCACGAGCTGCGCACCCCGACCAATGCGATCGCGGGGTTCGCCGAGATGATCGAGCGTGAGATGCTGGGCGATGCCCCGCCAGTCTATCGCGAGCGCGCCGGGACGATCCGCGACCATGCCCGCGCGCTACTCGCCGCGATCGACGATCTGGATATCGCCGCGCGGATCGAGGCGTCGGCGCTGCAGCTGGCGTCGAGTGAGGTCACGCTGCGCCCCATTCTGTCGCGCGTCGCCGACGATCTGGCCGCGCTGGCCGAATTGCGCGGGGCGTGGATTTCCTTGCCGATCGACGATCCGGTGGTGCGGGGTGACGCGCGTGCGATCGAGCGGATGCTCTCGCGGTTGCTCGCGACCATGCTCTCCGCCGCGCGCGATTGCGAGCGGGTGGGAATCCAGGTGAGCACATGCGGCGACCGGGTCGCGATCGCGGTCGAACGACCCGAGGCACTGGCCGCCCATGATGGCGACGCGTTGTTCGCGCTGGACGATGAGAGCGAGGATGTCGCGCTGCTCGGCACCGGCTTTGCGTTGCGGCTGGTGCGCAACATCGCGCGCCAGCTGGGCGGATCGCTCGCGATCGACGACGGGGCGATCACGGTCGAGCTGCCCGCGATGGTAACCAAGTCTTTGGAACAGGCACGCTAAACTGCCCTTCGTGACGAGGGGAATCATGCCAGCAAGCTATCGGCCGCCTGCGCCGCCAGCGGATGCCGCCGTGCTGTGGCCGGAGGCGTTCGGCACGCGCTTTGCCGTGTTCGTCGACACCGAGGAAGAGTTTGACTGGTCGCAGCCGCTGGCCCGCGCGAACCGCGGGACGCAGGCGATGGACGCGCTGCCCGCGATGCACGCGCTGTTCGCCGATCATGGCGTCCCGGCAAGCTATATGATCGACGACCCGATCGTGCGGTGCGCGCGCTCGGTCGAGATCCTCAAAGGGCTGATGTCCGATGGCGGCTCGGCGATCGGGTCGCAGCTCCACCCCTGGGTCAACCCGCCGCATGACGAGGTGGTGAGCCCGCGCAACAGTTTCCTCGGCAACCTTCCCCCGTCATTGCAGGCGGCAAAGATCGCGGCGCTGACCGACGCGATCGAGCTGGCATTCGGGCGGCGTCCGGTGATGATGCGGACCGGGCGGTACGGCCTCGGGCGCGACACACTGGGGCTGCTGGCGGCGGCGGGGTATCGCGTCGATACGTCGATGCGGTCAGGATATGATTATTCCGCCGAGGCCGGGCCGGACTATCGCGCAATCCCCAACCATGCCTTCGAAACGGGGGAGGGCGAGTTGATCGAGATCCCGCTGACCACCGTCTATATCGGGGCGCTGCGGCGGGGCGGGGTCGGGTTGCACGCGGCGCTGGACCGGGTGCCGCGCGGGCGGGGGATCGCGTCGCGGCTCGGCCTGCTCTCGCGCGTTGCACTGACGCCGGAGGATATGCCGATCGAGCTGGCGCTCGACGCGATCCGGGTGGCTGCCGATGATGGCGTGCGACTGCTGATGTTTTCCTACCATTCGCCGTCCGCAGCGCCGGGCTACACCCCCTATGTCCGCGATGCGGGCGAGCTGGCGGCGTTCCGCAGCTGGTGGGAGCGGGCCTTCGCATTGCTCGACCGACTCGGCATCGCGCCCGCGTCGCACGACCAGATATTGGCGGCGCTTGCCGAAGGCGCGGAACGCCCCTAATCGGCGGGTCGCGCTGTGGGCCTGTAGCTCAAATGGTTAGAGCTGGCCGCTCATAACGGCTAGGTTGCGGGTTCAAGTCCTGCCGGGCCCACCAGCGCATTGCCTTTACGGTCGGACCTGTATAGGCGACCCGCTCGCGTCGGGGAGTGGCGCAGTCTGGTAGCGCGCCTGCTTTGGGAGCAGGATGTCGCAGGTTCGAATCCTGTCTCCCCG
>JBHYGP010000335.1:2440-10811 GCA_051858935.1 Sphingomonas sp. | reverse complement strand
AGCGGGTCCGTTGATCCACCCGCTGCGCCATCGCCGCAAAGTTGGCGTAGAGTTCGCGAATCTCGATCGCGGCAGTGGCGGGTGTGTCCGGCACGCGCGCGCCGCCGCGTGCGACCTCGGCACTCGCCGCTGCCAGCGCCTGGATCGGCCGAGCGATGCCGCGCGACAGCAATGCCGCCAGCACCACCAGGGCGAGGAGGATGAGCATGACGCCGAGCGCGATCTTGCCGCGATCCTGATAGATGCCGACGAACAGGCCGCGCGGGGTGCGCGACAGCATCACCGCGCCCACCACCCTGTTGTTCACGATCACGGGGCGCGCATGATGGACGCGAAGCCCAGCCGCCCGGCTCAGCAGTTCGAGCGGAGACCGCATGCCATAGGCGTCGCCGTCGCGCGACCGCAGCACCGTTGCCACCTCGCCCGACAGCGCTCGCCGGACTTCGGGAAGCGCGGCGTAGCTCAAGCCGATATCGCCCTGGCCAACTACGACCACACCCTTGGCGTCGAGCAGCCGCGTGGCCGCCAGGGTCGTGGCGGCGGCGTCGGCAACGATCGGCGCGATGACGCGACCGGCACGAAGCGCGGCGGGATCGGCGGCGCCGGCAGGCGCACCGCGCGGCTGCGGCGGCAGCACGGGATCGCTGCGCAGGTCGATCGCCGGCGGCTCGGGTCGCGGCCTCCCCGGTCGACGCGGTGTGTCGCCCCAGGCGATGCTCGTGGCGGACGCCAGGACCGCGCCCTGTGCGACCAGTTCGGCTTCGGTCTGCTGAACCAGCGTATTTTCATAGACACGCAGGAACACCGCGCCGATCCCCGGCAAGGCCGCGACGAGCAGGAAGGTGGCGAGCAGGATCGTGCGCAGGCTCAACGCCGGCCAATGGCGCTTGGCGACCGCCTTGAGCCGCGCGATCAACCGCAACTGCCCAGGCGGTAGCCGATGCCCGGACGGGTTTCGATCAGATCGTCGCAGCCCGCCCTTGAGAATTTTCCGCGCAGGTTGCGGACATGGCTGTCGATCGTGCGATCGGTGACGGCGAAGCCGGGCCCGCGTAGCCGGTCGATGATGGCATCGCGCGAAAACACCTTTGACGGCATCGACGCCAGCAAGGTCAGCAGCTGGAACTCGGTCGCGGTGGTCGGCACGATCGCGCCGTCGACGCGCGCTTCCCATGCATCGCCGTCGAGCACGAGCCGACCATAGCGCAGCAGCGATGCGGGCGTTGTCGGCGCAGCAGGCATGTTGCGACGTTTCAGGATCGCCCCGATCCGCGCGACCACTTCCCGTGGAGAGAAAGGCTTGGTCACATAATCGTCGCCGCCGATTTCGATGCCGACGATGCGATCAATCTCGTCGTCGCGCGACGACAGGAACAGGATCGGAATGTCCGCGGCACCACTGGCGCTCGCGCGCAGCCGACGGCAAAGGTCGAGGCCGTCCAGCCGGGGCATGTTGATGTCGAGCACTGCAAGATCCGGCATCCGCGCGGCGATGCGCGCGAGCGCGACTTCGCCGTCCTCGGCCTGATCGGTCGTCATCCCGGCACTCTCGACGGCAAAGACGAGCAGATCGCGGATGTGCGGGTCGTCGTCGACGATCAGGATATGGTGGCGCATCGCGTACATGGGTTCTTCCGAAATGGGCCGCGGGTCAACCGGTACGCTCGACCGTCATCGTCGCCAGCCACGGCCCCGTCGACTGACCGAGCAGCGCCGGCCAGTACCAGCTCGAAATGTCGGGATAGCTGGTTCCGTCGGCAGCAATCACCCGCTCGCATATCTTGAGGGTCACCCCGTCGCGCGTTGCCTCAAAGCAGGACGTGAGCGCACCGCCCGGCAACCGCACCATCGGAAGCGGACGCAGGCGGTAGCCGATCGCGCCGAAACAATCCTTGGCAGGGTGGAGCTGGCGCGTCGCGGCGGACAGGCTGCGCAGGACGATCTGACGCCGTCCGTCCTCGAAACGGGCGACATGGCCGGGAAAATCACGCGCCAGACGCATATCGAGCGGCGTCGGCGCCACGCGTTTGAGCGGCCTGCCATCAAACTCACCGGGCCAGACGGGCGCAGGCGGGGTGGCTCCCCCTGCGCCGGGCAGCAGCGGCGCGGCGGCGGCCAGGATCGCGGCGATGGCCAGGGCGAGACGGCCGGTCATTGCGGTCGCCAGCGCGGGCGCAGCACGGCGAGGACCCCGGCGGCGACGAGCGCGAATGCGACGACCCCGACGGCTTCATGCACGACCGGTCCCTGAAGACGCTCGATCCCGGCCTGTTCGATATGGAACAGGCTGGCGGCGCGCAGCGCGTTGCCAAGGATCGCGATCGTCGCGGCGATCAGCAGCGCACGGGCATAAGCGAGCGGTCGCTGCCCGCCGGCCAGTGCGGCGACGCTCGCCAGCACCAGCGCCGCCCACAGCATCCGTACACCGCTGCACGGCCCGTCGAACAGCAGTGCCTGACCCTGCCATTCGAGCGCGACGCCGTTGAGCCCCACATCCATGCCATTCGCACGAAGCAGGCCGACGGTGATCAGCGCCGAAACGCGCCGCAGCGGATAGGCGAGGAGGAAATCGAGCGTCGGCAAGATCGGTAGCAGCAAGGCGGCAAGGCCGAACATCGGCAATCGCGGCAGGCGAGCCCCGGCGGTGACGACCGCCAGCACCGCACCGGCGGCGAGGCCGATCCGCAGCAGCGCGGGTCCGGCGACGCTGGCGAGCGCGTAGCAGAGCAGGATGGCTGCGAGCGGCAGTGCGTGCACCTGCGTGTCGCGCAATTGCCCGACGCGCCAGACCAGTCCGCCAGCAAGCAGCGCGACCATCGCCAGTTCCGCCGGATCGCTCGCCCGTCCCGCGAGCAGGCGCCATGCGTCCCAGCAGACGAGGCCGACAAGGATCAGCGCGGGCCAAGCCGGGATCATGCGAAGCGCATCCCTGGAGAGGCGAACCGTCGCCGCAACATCCATGCCGCGCAGCCGGCAAGGATGATGAGCAGTGCCCAGACCTCCGGTTCGGGAATGGTCGGAACATCGTCGGCGGTGGGAACCGGCAAATCGTTATTCTTGTAGTCGGCGTCCGTCTCCAGCACCACCGCGCCGCTCACCGGGGTGATGATGTTGAGGCGGTGCGCCAGCAGGATCGCGCGTTCGCGGGACTTGCCGCGCGCGTCGCCGTCATCGGACAGGTCCTGCGCAGCCCAAAGCCGCACGAGATGGGCGGAGTGCGCCGTGCCGCGTGCGGGTACGCGCTGATAGTCCGTCCGCCATGACGGGCCGGACATGCCGGCGAAGATCGCGCGCAGGTCGGCCGTCATGTCGGTGCCCGGCGTGACCATCCGCGCCTGTTCGAACAGCGGCGCAGCCTGCACGGTGAACGCACGGCCCGGCGACGCCTGATAGCGGATCAGCTGGGGCAAATGCTCCGCGCGTTCCAGAAGCTGCGCAAGCGCCGCGCTCGACCGGCCGAAATCGACCGGCTGCGCGCCGTGGACCCACAAGACCTTGCCGCGCTTCGTGCCGACGCGGGCGAGCGCCTCGGTCAATGCCGGCAGGCTATCCTGCCCGCCGCGATAGCGCACCTGGCTCAGCGCGTCGGCAATCCGCGCCCGCTGTGTTGGCGACCAGGGCGCAGGGGCGATGATCGAATTTGTGTCTGCGGCAACGATCAGGCCGACCGGCAGCCGCGCGGGCAGCGCGTCGAGCGCCTGTGTCAGGGCGACCCCGGCCTCCGCCATTGGCGCCGACCCGTCCATCACGAGCATCAGCGCCGACGCGTCGGCGTTGACCCGGCGAATATGCCGCTCGATCGCGATCGGCTCCCGTCCGGCAACCTCGCCCGTGCGCAGGGAGGGCGCAGCCAGCGGTGTCGTCTCGAAGCGCGGGCGCACGGCGAGCATCTCGGCATCGCGAAACGCGCCACGCAGCGGCGCGCGGGTCAGCGTCGGCATCCCCGCCGCCCAGCGCAGCGGCGCGTCGCCCGCGACCCAGCTGGTGTGCAGCAGCTCGCCGTCGATCTCGAAATTGCGCTCGACGATGGCGGGAAAGGCCTGGCTGCGCCGTCCATCGGCGGCGATCGTGAACGGCGCGGTATAGCCGATGCGCAGCTTCATCCGGTCGTTCGGCTGGATCGGAAACGCCTGAACCAGCAGCCGCCCGGCACCGGCGGTCGTCACCAGCAGCGGATCGCGCCGCGCGCTGACCACCCTGGAATAGGCGGCCCGGGTTTCGGCGCGGCCGGCGATACTGGCCTCGCGCGGCTCGCCATTGACCCACAAGGTCGCACGCGAAGCGACGGCGCCTTCGGGCATGGCGAGTGTGAAGCGCGCCTCGTTCTGCACCGCGGCCGCGTTGGCGACCTCCAGCGTCCATTCGGTATAGGCCAGATTGTCGGCTGGCGTTGCCGCGACGTCGATCCGCGAAGCGGCCAGCGAAAGCCCGTCGACCCGCGCGCCCACCCGCTCACTGCCAAGATCGTCGTCGAAGCGAAACCAGCGATGCCGCGCCGCAAGACCGCCGGTCGGCATCGGCCGCGCGTTGAACGCCTCGCCCGTCACACGGTAATAGAGTTCGCGCGCTTCCTCACCCTGGGCACGGGATCGGCCCCAGGCACCGTCCCGCCAGGACGATACCAGCCAGCTCAACAGTCCGGTCGCCCGTGCGTCGCCGCCATGCGCGATCCGCAACAGCATGTCGCGATTGCCGACGGCACGCATCAGCCGGACCGCGCCGGTCTGATCGACCGCCGGCCCAACATAGCGGTTGAGCGCGAGATGTACCGCCGTCGCGGGCAGATCCGCAGCGGTCAACAGCAGCAGGCCGGTGCCGACGCCAAGCGCGACCCATCGCCCGATCGGGGCCTCCCATTGCTCGATCCGCCGCAGCCAGCGTATCGTCAGCATCGCTGCGATCAGCGGGGCGAAGGGCAGCAGGCCGATCCCGAAGAAAATGGTCGCGATGATCGCGATCGGAAGGATCGGGAGAAACAGCACCGCATAGGTCGCGGCAACGGCGATGGCCGCCCCTGCGGCCACCGCAAGCCATTTCGGTGCAACCGCCCCGCTGCGCAGCATCATCCAGATCAGCAGATTGACGACCGGAACAGCGCTGACCAGCAGCAGATGCGCGAAACTGGGTAACGGATCGAAAAACGCGCCGGCGCACCAGCCTGTCGCCAGCTCGATCATTATCGCTGCGGCGGGCAGACCAGTTCCGAACAGCAGCGCGACAGGTCCAGCTAAGGTGGTCGGCGATCGATAGGGCATGTTGTGGCCTCCAATATGGCCGCTTCATGCCCCCGCGATTCGCATACTTGATGCCGCACGGAAGGATTTGCTTCCCAATAAATGTGCAGAAGCCGTGCAGCCTCCCGCCTGCCGCAGTCAGGCGATCACCGTTTCGATGGTCGAGAATCAGCGCGCGCTCGGTCCGGGGCGATGGGCGGCACCTCTGCGGCTGAGTGCTCCCAGACCCAACGCGCTCAGAGCCGCTCCCCGGGTTTCGCTGCGAACCGGTCGATCGCGGCAAGTTCTTCGCTGCTGAAGCCCAGCGCCTTCACCGCATCCAGCGAATTGTCGAGTTGCTCCACCGTGCGTGCACCGATCAGCGCGGAGGTGACACGCGGATCTCGCAATACCCAGGCGATCGCCATCTGCGCCAGGCTCTGCCCGCGCGCCGCGGCGATGTCGTTGAGCCCGCGCAGCCGCGCCACCAGCGCGTCGGTCAGCCGCTCGCGCCGCAACGAGAAATCCTTCGCCGCGCGCGCATCCTCCGGCACGCCGTTGAGGTAGCGTCCTCCCAGCAGCCCCTGCGCCAGCGGCGAAAAGGCGATGCACCCCGCCCCCGTTTCCTCCAGCGCGTCGAGCAGCCCATCCTCGATCCAGCGGCTCAGCATCGAATAATCGGGCTGGTGGATCAGCAGCGGGACGCCCTCTGCGCGCAGAATCTCCGCCGCCCGCCGCGTCGCTTCGGGGGTGTAGCTCGAAATGCCGACATAGAGCGCCTTGCCCTGGCGATGGATCTGCACCAGCGCGCCGATCGTCTCCTCGATCGGCGTGTCGGGGTCCATGCGGTGCGAATAGAAGATGTCGACATAGTCGAGCCCCATGCGGCGCAGCGACTGGTCGAGGCTGGCGATCAGATATTTGCGGCTCCCGCCATCGCCATAGGGGCCGGGCCACATGTCCCACCCGGCCTTGGTCGAGATGATCAGTTCGTCGCGATGCGGCTTGAGATCGCTTGCCAGCACCCGCCCGAACGTCTCCTCGGCCGAGCCATAAGGCGGCCCGTAATTGTTCGCGAGATCGAAATGGGTGACGCCGCGATCGAACGCGCGGCGCAGCATCGCGCGCCCGGTTTCATAAACATCGACCCCGCCGAAATTCTGCCACAGCCCGAGCGAGATAGCGGGCAGCACGATCCCGCTGCGCCCGCACCGGCGATAGGGCATCGCGCCCGAATAGCGGTCGGCGGCGGGGAGATAGGTCATCGGGTCGCTCCTAAAGTTCGGCGCGGTGATGACCGCACCCGCCCCGTGCGGCAAGGGCAGACGTTATCTGACAGCCCATCGCCCCCAGTCCGCTCAAGGCGTAGGGTCGCAGGCGAAAGGAACTGCCGATGTTCTGCGCCTTCGCCCTTGCCCTGTGCATGCTGCCCCTGCCCGACGCGCAGGCAACCCCCGACCGGATCATCGATATCGCCAAGGGCCGCCCCGAAATGGCCGCCGCAGTCGAGCAGGCTCGCGCCGGCCTGTCCGGCTTCTTCGCGCGCTTCGCCCGGCCCGGTCCCGGTGAAACCTATTTCCTCATCAAATACGACCTCGTCCCCGGCGCAGTCGATGAATTCATCTGGGCGCGCGTGATCTCCCGCGCCGATGCCGTCACCGTCGCCCGCCTCGTCAACACCCCCCGCGCGCCCGGCTATCGCCAGGGGCAGGAGGTGCGCGTACCCGACGCGGAGGTCATCGACTGGAGCTACACCAAGGACAACAAGCGGGTCGAAGGTGCCTTCACCACCCGCGCGCTGCTCACCATGGTCAGTCCGGCAGAGGCCGCTGCGATCCGCAAGGGCCATGGCTGGAACCGCATCAGCGTACCGCGTCCCGCACACCCGCGGTAAGCCCGGCGGCGACCAGCGTCAGCCCGCCCGCCGCCGCCGCCGCGATCCACAGCGCCGCGTCGGGAGCATCCAGCCCGACTCGCGCGCCCAGCACCACGCCAACCGCAAAGCCGACCCACAGCATCAGATGCGGCACGAACGCCCAGCGCTCGGGATCGCCCATCAGCGCCCCCGCCAGCCGTTGCGCCATCCGCACCAGCGACCCGGTCATATAGGAGACGCCGATCGCCACCTCGCCATCGCGCGCGAACACGCCATTTTCCATCCCCATCGCCGCCGCGACCAGCAGCAGCGGGAGCGGTCCCGGCAGCAGCATCCACAGCGCCGCGGCCAGCGCCAGCGTGACCGTCACCGCGCTCAACACTGCCACCTTGCGCCGCTCGGCAAAGCGCCGCGCGATGATCGTCGCGACCATCACCCCCGCGACGAACGCCAGGATCAGCGCCGCCGCCAGCAACGCCGTCCCGTCCGCCAGTCCGATCCCGACGCCCAGCCGCGTCGAATTGCCGCTCATGAACGACACGAAATAGCCGCCCAGCCGGGTGAACGCGATCGCATCGACGAACCCGGCGAGCGCGGCCAGCGCGACGGCGAGCGCGATGAAGCGGGGGGCATAATCCTTCATGGCGCCCATTCTCCACAGCGACACCGCCACGCCAAGCCCCGAAAGCGGGAAATCGCATCGCCGATTGAACCGGATGCCGCTTCGGGCGCACCTTGTCCGCATGAACGGGGAAACACAGCAGGCCGAACGCGCCGCCGATGCCTGGCTGGTCGTCGCGGCGCAGGCGGGGGACCGGCGCGCGATCGACCGGCTGGTCGCGCGCTGGCACCGGCGGCTGGTGGCGCATGGCTGGCGGTTGACCGGCGACCGCAGCATGGCCGAGGAAGCGGTGCAGGCGGCATGGCTCGACATCGTCCGCGGCCTGAACGGGCTACGCGACGAGCGCGCCTTCCCCGCCTGGGCCTATCGCATCGTGACCCGCAAGACCGCCGGAGCCATCGGCGCGCGGGTCGCCGATCGCGCGCTCGCAACGGCGCTTGAGGACGACTTGCCTCCCGCGCCGCCAAGCCCGGAGGATGCCGCCGACGGCACCTCGCTGCGCCGTGAAGTCGCCGCGCTCCCACCCGGCCACCGCGCCGCCGTCGCGCTGCACTATTTCGAGGGACTGAGCATCGCCGAAACCGCGGTCGCGCTCGGCATCCCCGCCGGAACCGTCAAGACCCGCCTGATGCACGCCCGCGCCAGGCTCAAGACCCGATT
>JBHYGP010000335.1:0-2430 GCA_051858935.1 Sphingomonas sp. | reverse complement strand
ATCGACGCCGCCATCGCGGCAGAGGAGCGCGAATTGCTGCGCCAGATCGGCGACGAACCCGGCTATCTGACCCAGGTCGGATCGCTGTTCGGCGGCAGCCTTGGCTGGACCAGCGCAGTGGTGCTCGTCGCTCAGACGCTGATGTTCTTTGCCGGGGTTTATGCCGCGTGGCGCTTCTTCGCCGCGACCGAAACGCTGGAGGCGATGCGCTGGGGCTTCCCCGCCATGACGCTGATCATCGTCGCGACGATCTTCAAGGCGGCGATGCTCCCCGTGCTGCACATTCAGCGCGTGCTGCGCGCGCTGGCCCGGCTGGGGATCGGCGCGGCGCGTTGACCCGGCGTGCGCGGGGTGAGACAGGACGGCCATGTCCCCCACCCCGCTCCCGCTCGGCACCGTCCTGCCCTGGCTTGATCTGTTCGGCATTGCCGTGTTCGCCGCGACCGGCGCACTGGCCGCCACCGGACGCAGCCAGACCTTTGTCACCGCAGCTTTCTTCGCGTTGGTCACCGGAGTCGGCGGGGGCACGATCCGCGACCTGCTGATCGGCGCGCCGGTGTGGTGGGTCCACCACCCGTTCGTCGCGGCCCTGTGCCTGGGCGTCGCCGGGCTGATCTGGGTGACCCCGCAACGCTGGTGGGCCGGGCAGGGGTTCGACTGGCTCGATGCGCTGGGCCTCGCCGCCTATGCCGTATTCGGCGCGGCCAAGGCGCTGAGTTTCGGCATCCCGCCCGTCCCGGCGATGCTGATGGGCGTGCTCACCGCGTGCGCCGGCGGCATCATCCGCGACGTGCTGGCGGGGGAGCCGTCGATCCTGATGCGCCCCGAACTCTACGTTACTGCGGCCGCGCTCGCTTCCGGCCTGCACGTCGCACTGACCCTCGCGGGCCTTCCACTCTACGCCGCCGGGTTGCTCGCCGCGAGCGCGGGCTTCGCCCTGCGCGCCGCCGCGATCCGCTGGAGGCTCGCGCTACCCGCCTATCGCGGCGGGCGATAACTCAGGGCTCGACCAGCCACGCCACCGCCGCCGCGCGCGTCGCGAACATCGCGATATCGGGACGAAGCTTTTGCAGCCGGGTCACCTGCATCCGCGCGGTCGCGGTGGTGACGACAAAGGCGATCTTGCGCGCCCAGATTTCGCGCACCGCCGGGTGGTCCAGGGTCCGCAGCGTCAGATCGATCGTTGCGGTCGGCATGCTCGGCACCGCGCTCATGTCATAGAGCGTCGCATGTTGCCCGATATCCGGCCCGAAGGTCTGGATCGCCGCGCGCAGCTCCTCACCCGCCCAGGACGAATCTTCGGGGCCGAGCATCGAGAATACGGTCAGGATCACCAGCTTGCGCTCGCGATCGACCTCCAGCCGGTAGGTGTCCTCTCCCTGCATGAACGCATTGTAGGAAAAGATCGCGGCCAAGTCCTTCACGGCCGGGACAATTATCAGGCCCGCACCACTCCGACCTCGCCGAACGGCTTCGGCTCGACCGGCGGGATCGCGCTGTCGTTGAGCACGCATTGCCAGATGCCGATGTCGATCCAGCGGCCTTCCTTGAACCCGATCTCGCGCAACTGCCCGGCGCGGCGAAAACCGACCTGCTCGTGCGCCCGAACCGAATGGTCGTTGGGCAGTGAGATCACGCCGATCGCCTGGGTAAAACCCTGTGCGCGGAGCGTCCGCAGCAGCGCGTCATAGAGCAGCCGCCCGACCCCCTGCCCCTGCACCGCGCCCGCAACATAGACCGATGTCTCGACGACATAACGATACGCCGCGCGCTCGCGAAACTTCGTCGCATAGGCATAGCCCAGCACGCCGCGCCCCTCGCTGTTGGTCGCGACGATCCACGGATACAGACCGTCGGAAGCCTCCATCCGCCCGCGCATTGCCCGCGCATCAGGCGGATCGAACTCGAAACTCACCGTGCCGGTCAGCACATAGGGGGCATAGATTGCGGCGATTCCCGCCGCATCCCCCGGCTCCGCCGCGCGCAGCTGGACCGGGCTCACCAGCCCAGCTTCGCGATCACCAGATCGATCAGCCGCGCATCCGCCTGCGCCTGCGGCCCCGCCATCGGGCCATAGGCCGCGCATTCCAGGCAGCGCGCCTGCATCGACGACGCACCCGCCAGCCGCTTCGCATCGCCCAGCGCCTGCGCCAGCACCGCGCGGCGATCCCCGGCGATGCGGGCATAGAGGTCGCCGCCGCTCTCGGGGGCCGCCTCTTCCTCGTCATCGCCGCCGCCCGCCATCAGCCCGGCAATCAGGCCGCTGAACCAATCCGGCTCCTTTTCGAGGAACACGGCATGGGTCTTGGCGGGGTCGAGCTTGGCGCGCTTCGCCGCTTCGGCAATCGCCGCCTCCAGATTGCCGAAGCGATCGACCAGCCCGAGCTGGCGCGCGGTGCCGCCGTCCCATACGCGGCCCTGACCGATCTC
>JBHYGP010000334.1:6037-21418 GCA_051858935.1 Sphingomonas sp. | reverse complement strand
GCCCTTGCCGGGATCGGGGCCGCCTTTGCCGCGGCGGCGACACCGGTGCGGGCGACGGGCGCGCTGACCGGGTTTCACAATGTCCGCGACTATGGCGCGAAGGGTGATGGCAAGGCGATCGATTCGGTTGCCTTCAAGCGCGCGATCGATGCCGCCAGTGTGCAGGGCGGGGGCACGATCGTCGTTCCGCCGGGGCGCTATCTGTGCTTTTCGATCCGGTTGCGCAGCCGCATCACGATCGTGCTGATGCCCGGGTCGGTGATCGAGGCGGCGAATCCTGACACCCATGCCGGGCAATATGACCTGCCCGAAGGGGTTTGGGAGGAGCAGTTCGTCGATTACGGCCTCGCCCATTTCCATAACAGCCTGATCTATGGCGATGGGGTCAGCGATGTTGCGATCATCGGCCAGGGACTGATCCACGGGCTGGGTCTCGACCGTGCCGGGCCGCCACAGGGGTGGCATGGCATCCCCGGCTGGAAATCGCCGAAGGAGCGGGGTCTGAGCGCGGATGCGGCGCGGCGCGCCAATCCCGAAGAGATGAAATATGAAGGGCGCGGCAACAAGGCGATCGGGCTGATCCGCTGCCGTAATGTGCTGCTCAAGGATTTCTCGATCCTGCAGGGCGGGCATTTCGCCTGTTACGTGATCGGCTGTACCAATGTGCGGATCGACGGGCTGACTGTCGATACCGACCGCGACGGGATCGACATCGATTGCTGCCGCGATGTCCGCGTGACCAATTGCGTGGTCAATGCGCCCAAGGACGACGCGATCGTGCTGAAGAGCAGCTATGGGCTGCAAGAAGCGCGGTTTTGCGAGGATGTGCAGGTCATCGGGTGCAAGACCAGCGGCTATCTGCTCGGCACCTTGCTTGACGGCACCTATCAGCCTTCGCCCTATCTCTCGACCGACAAGGTGGGGGTGCTGGGGCGGATCAAGCTTGGCACCGATTCGATCGCGGGGTTCCGCAACGTCCTGATCGCCGACTGCATCTGCGAGAATACGCGCGGGCTTCAGCTCGGGGCGATCGATGGCGGGGTGCTGGAGGATGTGACGTTCCGCGACATCAACCTGATCAATCCGGTCAACCACCCGATCTTCCTGCGCCTGTCCGCGCGCAACCGCGCGCCGCGTGGGGCGGGGGTGGCGAAGGTGCGGCGGGTGCGCTTCACCGACATTCAGGTGTCGGGTGCGCGGCGCGAATATCCGTGCGGCGTCGTCGGCATCCCGGACGGGATCATCGAGGATGTGAGCTTTCGCAGCGTGCATGTGCAGGCGGCGGGCGGCGGGACGGCGGGGGATGCGGCGCGGCAGGTGCCCGAGCGACGTACTTCCAGCCTGGAGCCGAGCTTCATGGGAACGCTGCCCGCGCATGGCTTGTACGCCCGCCACGTCCGCAACCTCAGCCTGACCGATCTGAGCTTTGACACCGCAGCGCCCGATGCGCGCCCGGCGATTGCGCTGGAAAATGTCGATGGGGCGGTGATCGGGGGGCTGACCAGCCCCAAGCCGCGCGACGCGGCGATCCGCGCCGATGCCGCGTGCCGCAATGTCGCGGTCGGCACGGTGACCAGTCTTGCGAAGGAGCAACAGCCATGATGACCCTGATCCGACGCGGCCTGCTTGGCCTCACGCTGCTGGCAGCACCGGCGGCAATGGCCGATGAGGCGGTGCCGCTGAGCGAGGGCTGGCGCTTCGTGAAGGAGGACGTCAGCGGCGGCGAGCAGCCGGGACTGGACGATGCGCGCTGGGCGCGGGTTGCGGTGCCGCATACCTATAATGCCGAGGACTCCGGTATTGGCGGCGCCAAGGCGCGCGGCGAGCCGGAGGGGGTCTATTATCGCGGCCCCGCCTGGTACCGGCTGAAGATCGACCACAAGCCGCGCGCGGCGACCCGCTATCTGCTGCATTTTGGCGGCGCGACGCTGAAGGCCGATGTGTGGCTGAACGGTGAGAAGGTCGGCAGCCATGCCGGCGGGTATGCCGCGTTCCGGTTCGATGTGACCGGTCGGCTGAAGGCTGGCGAGAATCTGCTGGCGGTGCGGGTCGACAATGCGAAGAACGCGCAGATCTCACCGCTCAACGGCGACTTCAACATCTTTGGCGGCCTGTATCGCGAGGTGAAGCTGATCGCGACACCGGAGCTGCATTTCGACCGGCTCGACCATGCCGGGCCGGGGATCAAGGTGCGGACCGAGGCGCTGGGGAAGGGGAGTGCGACGGTCGGCGTGACCGCTGCGGTGGTCAATGACCGGGCCGTGCCTGCGACCTTCCAGATCGTCACGCGGATCGCCGATGCGCAGGGCAAGGTCGTGGCGACGCAGCGCAGCCCGCTGACGCTTGCCGCCGGTGCGCGAGGTACGGCGGACCAGCGCTTCACGCTCAAATCGCCGAAGCTGTGGGAGGGGCGCAAGTCGCCCTATCTGTATCGCGTGACCAGCGAGGTCGTGGCGGGCGGCAAGGCGATCGACAGCCAGACCGCGCCGCTCGGCCTCCGCACCGTCGCGGTGAAGCCGGACGGGACGTTCCTGCTCAATGGCAAGCGCTACCCGCTCTATGGCGTGAACCTCCAGATGCCGACGCGGTTCGGGCGCGGGCCGATCGTGACGCGGGCGGAGATCGACGAGGATCTGAAGATCTTTGACGAGATGGGTGTCACCGGCATTCGCCTGGCGCATATGCAGCATCCGCAGCGTGTCTATGACCGGGCGGACGAGCTGGGCATCCTGATCCTGACCGAGGTGCCGCTGATCGACGATCACGACCAGTCGGACGCGTTCCGCGTCAATCTGGTGCAGCAGATGCGCGAGATGATCGCGCAGACCTATAACAACCCGTCGGTCGCGCTGTGGGGGATCGGCAACGAAATCCGCAAGTCGGATGCGGCATCGAACCGTATTCTGGCGGACCTCAACAGCACCGCCAAGACGCTCGATCCGCTGCGCCCGACAACCTATGCGCATTGCTGTCTGGACGATAACGACCCGATCGCGCTGCATAGCGATACCGTGTCCTATAATCGTTATTTCGGCTGGTACTGGACTAAGTCCGAGGACATCGGTCCCTGGGCGGATGAGCTGCACGCCAAGATGCCGACCCGCCCGATCGGGGTCAGCGAATATGGTGCCGGCGCGTCGATCCTGCATCAGGAGGACCCGGTGGTGAAGCGGCCGGAATCGAACGGCTACTGGCACCCCGAACAATATCAGACCGACTTCCATGTGAAGCATTGGCTGGAGATGAAGAAGCGGCCGTTCCTGTGGTCGACCTTCATCTGGCTGGGCATCGATTTCCCGTCGTTCAAGCGCAACGAGGGCGATCGTCCGGCGATCAACGACAAGGGGCTGGTGACCGAAGATCGGAAGACCAAGAAGGACGCCTATTATTGGTATCAGGCCAATTGGGCCGAGACGCCGATGCTGCACATCACCAGCCGCCGCGACGTGGACAAGCGGACGCAACAGGTGAAGGTGATGGCGTTTTCGAACCTGCCGAGCATCGAACTGCGGCTGAACGGCGGGGCGTGGCAGACGGTGCCGGTCGAGGATCGCATGGCCAAGTGGACGATCGAGCTGGCCAAGGGCGAGAACCGCGTCGAGGCGCGCGCCCGGACCCCCGATGGCAAGACGCTGACCGATCAGGTGACCTGGCGCTACGCCACCCGACCCTGAACCTATCCCCCCTCAGACCCGCCGACGGCACCCCCGTCGGCGGGTCTTTTTTGTGCGCGACGCACATGAAAACGCCGTCCTCGCGGGGGCAAGGACGGCGTCTCATGTCGATGGTCGGGAGATCAGTCGCGCGGACCGGCTGCGTCGATCACCTTTTGCGCATCAGCCGGCCAGTTGCGGTCGGAGATCAGGAAATTGCCGCGCGCGTCGTTGCCGATTTCGGGCAGCCAGCGTCCGCCGGTGCTCATCGAATTGTGCCAGTTGCCGACCGCGCGATTGTCGGTCGAGATCTTGCGGGCATACATCTTGCCGGCGGTGTTGATGTTGAGCCATTTGCCGCCGGTCTCGATGACATTGCCGGTCACGGTGAAGTGCTTGCTGCCTTCATCGAGATAGATCGCGATGCGGTTCGAGATGTCGAAAATGTGGTTGTTGCGGATCACCGAATTGGGGTTGGCCGACAGATTGTAGATCGCGCCGCCATCCTCATACCACAGCTTCACGCCATGGATGCGGTTGCCCTCGACCAGCGTGTTGCGCAGCGTGGTGGGGGTCGTGAATTTGGGGTTGTGGACATAGCCCTTGGCGTTTTGCTCGTAATTGGGATTGCCGCCGGCGTCGTTGTAACCCCAGCCCCAGCCGGTCGCGATTGCGTCATACGGCGCGTCGCTGATGTCGTTGTGCAAGATCTGTGCGCCGTCGAAATAGGTGGTCAGGATCGCGGCATTGTCCTTGTAATCCTGGCTAACCGTGACGAGCGTGTTGTCGGCGATGACAAGGTCGCGGTTGGTGAGGTTCGCGTTCGACGGATGGTGCGCATCGGTGCGCACGCCGCCCGCCATGATCGCACCGCCCGCCAGCACCGAGAAGCGGTTGCGGGAGACGCGGACGCCGCTGGTCGCGAGGCCGACGCCGGTCAGATGCGCGGTCGGTTCGTTGCCGATGCCGAGTGCGATCTGGCCGAGCTGATTAAAGTGATTGCCCTCGAACGTCACGTCGCGCGCGGCGGAGACCTGAACCGCGGCGGGCATCTGGTGCCATTTGAGGCGCATCGATTCGAACTCGACACAGCCCCAGCCGCAGGTTGACCATGCGTCCTTCGGCCGGATCGGCGAGGCGTCCTTGAGGTACGCGCCGCTCTGCTGGTTAGCGTAACCGGTGGGCTGCGATGCGCCGAGCCATGAGCTGTGCGCGAAGGTGATCCCGCGAAAGCTGATCCGCTCGATCGGTGCTTCGGGCGTGCCGCTGATCGACACCAGGGTTTCGAGGGTGGGGACGACGACCTTGAGGTCCTTGATATCCTCGTCGATCCCGGTGCGCAGATAGAGTTTCCCCGCTTCCGGCTCGATCACCCATTGGTGATAGCGCGCGTGCCAGTCGTTGGTCTTGCCGATGAATTCGAGCGCGTTGACGAGGAACAGGCGCGAATCATCGGGGAAGATCGGCTTCGTTATGGTGTCATAGCCCCAGCTGTTATTGTCCCAGGCGGGCTGGTGCATGGTGACGCGCAGGCCATCGATGGACTTCACCGGCGAATAGCGGTCGGTGAAGAAGCCGGTCGCCTCCAGCTCGAGCCGGTCGGGCCGGGCGAGCTTGGCGATGTAATCATATTTGGGGTTGGTGATCTCAAAGCCGGTCGGGCCGAATTTCACGTCCGACGATTTGAGCTCGATCCATGGGCGTTCGGCGAGCGTGCCGTTGACCCAGATCTGGCGCGTATCCAGCCCCTTGGGCGTCGTGGCGACATAGATGCGGCGGTCGGGGTCGTAGGGGGTGAAGCCGCTGACTTCGATGCCCGAGGAGATGACCGGCTTGGCGCCATCGGCGGCGCGCCATTCGACGCGCTTGCCGTTGAGCCCGCCATCGGCGCGGCGGAACACCAGCGGCGCGGTGAGGCGGTAGGTGCCGTCGGCGAGCAGCACGGTGACGTCCTGCCGCGCATTGTGGGTGCGGACCAAGACCTGGGCGCGTTCGAGCGTGCGGACGGGGCGTTCCTGTGTCCCCGGCGCGCGATCATCGCCGGTCGGGGCGACATGCACCGTCACCTGCGCCATCGCGGTGGAGGCGGACAGCAGCGCGACGGCGAGGGTCAGCGAGCGTGCGATCATGGGAAACCTCTCCTGAAGTGTTCTTTTAGGGTTGTTTCAGCAGAGCTGAAACAGTGGCGGCACCGGCCCGCTCCCCCACCCGGCCACCCATAGAATACACTGTCGTTGGGTGGCCGGGTGGGGGAGCGGGCCGGTGCCGTCTTACTGAAAACGAGTCTAGCCGCCGCGCTTGAACGGGGTCAGTTCGCCCAGATATTCCTGTTCGTGTGCCACGGCATCGCGCTCCCGGACCAGATACTCCTCGATCGCGCGGCGGAAGCCGGGGTCCGGGATGTAGTGCGCGGACCAGGTGGTGACGGGCACATAGCCACGCGCCAGCTTGTGCTCGCCCTGCGCGCCCGCCTCGATGCGCTGCAGGCCACGCGCGATGGCGGCGTCGATCGCCTGATAATAGCAGAGCTCGAAATGGAGGAAGGGGACGTCCTCGACGCAGCCCCAATAGCGCCCGTACAGCGCATCCGCCCCGATCAGGTTGAGCGCCCCAGCGATCGGCCGCCCGTCGCGCTCGGCGAACATCAGCAGCAGCTTGTCGCCCATCGTTTCGCCCAGCAGCGAGAAGAAGGGCCGGGTAAGGTAGGGGCGGCCCCATTTGCGGCTGCCGGTGTCCTGATAGAAAATCCAGAAGGCGTCCCAATGCGCTTCGGTAATCTCCGCGCCGCTCAGATGGCGGATCGTCAGCCCCTCCAGCGCGCGCTCGCGTTCCTTGCGGATCGCCTTGCGCTTGCGCGAGGACAGGTCGGACAGGAATGCGTCGAAATCGGCATAGTCGCGATTGTGCCAGTGGAACTGCGTCCCCGCGCGCACCAGCCAGCCGGCCTGTTCGAACAGTGGCAGCTGCGCTTCGTCGACAAAGGTCGCATGCGCCGATGACAGGCGGTTGGTGTCGGTCAGCGCCTCGATGCCCGCGATCAGCGCCGGAGCCAGCGCCGGATCGCGCAGCAGCAGACGGGGGCCGGGGACCGGGGTGAACGGCGCCGCGACCTGAATCTTGGGGTAGTAACGCCCGCCAGCGCGCTCATAGGCATCGGCCCAGGCGTGATCGAACACATATTCGCCTTGGCTGTGGCTCTTGGCGTAGGCCGGGGCGATGGCGGCGGGAATGCGGTCCGCATCCTCGATCACGATCGGCAGCGATTGCCACCCCGTTCCCGCGCCAACCGATCCCGATGCTTCGAGCGCGGACAGGAAGGCATGACTCAGGAACGGATTGCCGTCGCCTGCACACGCATCCCATAGCTTCGCCGGGATCGACGCGACTCCTTCGGTGATGCGGGCTGAAATGGGTTCCGGCACGCGCTGTATCTAGGGAGCGTCTTCGAGTCCGCCAACCGGCGCATCGCTGCGCACGCCCGCGACGCTGCCGATGCGGTCGCCCTTGCTGCTGCGGAAGTGGAGCACCTGTTGCGGGAAGGGAATTTCGATGCCGTGTTCCTGGAACTTGACCCATAGCCGGTTGAGCACGTCCGACTTCACATTGCCGACTCCGCCCTCGGGATCGCTGATCCAGGCGAGGATCTCATGCTCCAGCGCATAGTCGCCGAACGAGGTGAGCCAGACATTGGGCCGCGGCGAATCGAGCACGCGCGGGCTTTCCAGCGCGGCGTCGAGCATCAGCTTCTGCGCGAGCTTCACGTCCGACTCATAGGCGATGCCGACCGGGATGCGGACGCGGACATTGCGGTCGGAAAAGGACCAGTTCTCGACCTCCTGCGTCATCAGATTCTCGTTCGGAATCAGATGTTCCTTGCCGTCGCGGGTGATCACGCTGACCGCGCGCACTCCGATCTTGTTGACCCAGCCGAAGCTGTCGCCGACCACGATCACGTCGCCTGGCTTGATCGAGCGGTCCATCAACAGGATGATCCCGGCGATCAGATTGCCGACCGTCTTTTGCAAGCCAAAGCCGACCGC
Source organism: Sphingomonas sp. (assembly GCA_051858935.1). Taxonomy (GTDB): domain Bacteria; phylum Pseudomonadota; class Alphaproteobacteria; order Sphingomonadales; family Sphingomonadaceae; genus Sphingomonas. Next base: position 13,725 of record JBHYGP010000334.1, on the reverse strand, counting down.
TAGACCCATCGCGCCGGAAAAGACCGCGAAGCTGGTCAGGTCGATCCCGAGCAGGTCGATGCCGAAGAAAAACACCACGATGATGACCGCGATGCTCGCGAGCTTCTGCACCAGCAACTTCTGGGTCGCATCGAACCCGCGCGCCTGGCCGATCGAATGCGCGATGACGCGGTTGGCGAGGCGGGCGGCGGCGTAGAGCGCGATGGCGGTGATAATGATCGTGACAACGGCCAGCAGCGAGATGCGCCGCGTGCCGACATCCATGCCGATCCGGTCGAGCGTGTCGGTGATCACGTTGAACCCGCCGATTGCGTGGCTCAGGATCGCCGCGAATACCGCCGCCGCCACCGCCCACGCGCTCCAGCGCGGCATGTGCAGCCCGCGCATGAACACCATGATCGTCATTGCGCTGGCCGATGCGAGCGCAAAGCCCAGCCCCGCCTCCGCCAGCGCCGTCCAAGGCCAGGCGTTGATTGCGATGGCGAGCAGCAACGCTGCGCAACTGTGGCGGACCAGCGCGTTCATCCGGTGCGCCAGTCCCTCGACATGATTGCCGACGCGCGCTTGCCAGAATGCGGCGATGGGCGGGCCCAGCCGCCGCCCGGCCAGCCATCCGGCGGCGAGCGCGGCGATCGCGATCCCGCCCGCGATCGCGGCCTCGATCAGTTCCGGCGTGCCCGGCGCGCCAAAGCCGTTCGCGGCGAGCCAGCGGGCGAGCGCGGGCGGGATCACAATGCTTCCCGGAACCGGTCGAGCCCGGCGGCAAGGTCGGCGATCAGGTCGGCGGGGTCTTCCAGCCCGATCTGAAGCCGAATCGCCAGCCCGTCGGCCTCCCATTGGGTGACGCTGCGATGGCGCTGCGGGTCGATCGGGATCGCCAGGCTCTCGAACCCGCCCCAGCTATAGCCGATGCCGAACAGCTCCAGCCCGTCGATCAGCGCGGCGCGCGATGCCTCGGTCCCGCCGCTCAGGACAAAGCTGAACAGTCCCGCCGCGCCCTTGAAGTCGCGGACGAACAGGTCATGGCCGGGGCAGGAGGGCAGGGCAGGGTGCAGCACCCGTGCCACTTCGGGCCGGGTTTTCAGCCAGCGTGCAATCTCCAGCGCCGCTGCGCCATGATGCTTCAGCCGCACCGCCATGGTGCGCAGACCGCGCGATCCCAGCCAGGCGTCATCGGGGCTGGCGGTCTGGCCCAGCGCGAAGCTCGTGTCGCGCAGCTTTGCCCAGTGCGACGGCGCGGCCGTGACGCTGCCGAGCATCACGTCGCTATGGCCGACGACATATTTGGTGCAGGCGAGGATCGACAGGTCGACGCCGAGCTCCATCACCGGGAACAGCAAGGGCGTCGCCCAGGTATTGTCGATGATCGTCGTCACCCCGCGCGCCTTGGCGGCGGCGACGATGGCGGGGATGTCCTGTACCTCGAACGTCAGGCTGCCCGGGCTTTCCATGAAGATCGCGCGGGTGTTGTCGCCGATAAGGTCGGCGATGCCGCCGCCGATCATCGGATCGTAGAAGCGCGTCGTCACCCCGAACCGCGTCAGGAAGCCGGTCGCGAAGCTGCGCGTCGGATCATAAACGCTGTCCGCGAGCAACAGCTCGTCGCCCGGCGAAAGCACGCTCAGCAGCGCGGCAGAGACCGCAGCGACGCCCGAGGGGTAGAGGAAGGTCGCTTCCGCCCCTGGCTCCAGTTCGGTCAGCGCGTCGGCCAGGCTCCACTGCGTCGGTGTGCCGCGCCGGCCGTAGAATAGCCGGTGATGCGTATCGCGCCCCGCCGCCGCGCGCAGCTGGGCTACATTGTCATAGAGGATGGTGGAGGCGCGCCAGACCGGCGGGCTGACGATGCCCTGTGTCCATTCGGGGCGGCGTCCGGCGCCAACAACCTTCGTCCCGCTACCCTTGCCGTTGCTATCGCTCATGCCGCGCCCGTCGCCTTGGGCGTGTCGGGATGCGCGCCCCATTCGACCCAGCTGCCGTCATAGAGCGCGGCCGGATGGCCGAGCAGGTGAAGCGCGAACACGATCACCGCCGCGCTGATCCCCGATCCGCAGGTCGCGATCACCGGGCGTTCGACCTCGATTCCTTCATCCTCAAATGCCAGCCTGAGGCTGGTCGGATGCTTCCACGTCCCGTCGGGGTTGAAGAAGGACGAATAGGGGATGTTGGCGCTGCCCGGGATATGGCCGCTGGCGAGGCCGGAGCGGGTCTCCTTCTCCTCGCCGGTGAAGCGGACGGCGGAGCGGGCATCGACCAGTTGCTCGCCATGGCTGACGATATTGGCCAGCACCTGATCGCGCGAGCGGACCCGTGTCGGATCGGGAGTGACCGTGAGCCGGGCCGGAGTCGGCTGCGCAGGACCGGTTGCGACCGGACGCCCTTCCTTCACCCAGCGGGCATAGCCGCCGTCGAGCAGCGTCGCCTCGATCCCATATGCGCGCAGCATCCACCAGGCGCGCGTCGCGGTGTGGTGGGGGGCATTGTCGTACAGGACGATCCTGTTGCCCGTTCCGACGCCCAACTCTCCCAGCTGGCGCGCGAACTGATCGGCGTCGGGCAGCATCGTCGGGAGCGGGCTCGCGGCATCGGAAATCGTGTTGATGTCGAAAAATGCCGCGCCGGGAATATGCCCCGCCTCGAATTCTGCGCGGGCGTTGCGTCCCGCATCGGGCAGGAACCAGGTCGCGTCGAGAATCCTGAGGTCGACCGCGCCAAGCGCATCTTCCAGCCATTGCGGGGTTACCAGCGCTTCCATCGATTCACCCTAATCTGCCCACGATGCCGCGTCGAGTTTCCGAATCGCGTGCGAACGCCTAAATGGCGGACATGACTCCCAAGCATCTCGGCCAGACCAGCGCGCTTCCTGCCTCCCCCGAAGAGGCGGCGCTCGATTATGTTCCCAATCCGCGCGTCGGCACCGACTATCTGATCCGCTTTGCCGCGCCCGAATTCACCTCGCTCTGTCCGATCACTGCGGCGCCGGATTTCGCGCATCTGGTGATCGACTATGTCCCGGGGGAGACGATCGTCGAATCCAAGTCGCTCAAGCTGTTCCTCGGCAGCTTCCGCAACCATGGCGCATTCCATGAGGATTGCACGGTTGGGATCGGCCAGCGGCTGTTCGACGAGATGCAGCCGAAATGGCTGCGCATCGGCGGATACTGGTATCCGCGCGGCGGCATCCCGATCGACGTGTTCTGGCAGTCGGGCGAACCGCCGGCGGGGGTGTGGATCCCGGCGCAGGACGTTCCGGGCTATCGCGGGCGGGGGTAATCCTGCCCGATTTTTACGATGTTGCATTGCAGCATTAGTGCAACCATAATGTCACGATAACGTTTGGAGATTGCTCGCCCGGGCTTCGGGCTGACCCATGTTGCTGTTGCGAAGGAATTCGGGATGACGCGAACGTCGCCGTTGCCTGACCGGATCGATCACATTGCGTTGATCGGTAACTTCCTGCCCCGCAAATGCGGGCTCGCGACCTTCACCACCGATTGTTATGAAGGGTTGCGCGCGCGGTTCACGGGCATGAGCGTCGATGTCTATGCGATGGACGACCGTCCGGGCAGCTATGATTTCCCGCCGGCCGTCACCGCGACGATTCCGCAGGACGACCGCGCCGCCTATCTCGACGCTGCCCGCGCCATCGACGCTTCGGGCGCGCAGGCGATCTGGGTGCAGCATGAATATGGCATCTATGGTGGGGCGGCGGGCGAGCATCTGATTGCGTTGCTCGATCGTAGCGGGCTTCCAGTCATTGCGACGCTGCATACCGTGCTCGAAGCGCCCAATGCCGACGAGCGGCGGGTGATGGAGGCGCTGCTGCGTCGCGCCGCGCGCGTGATCGTGATGGCGGAGAAGGGGCGCGATATCCTTCGCCGCGCACACGGCGTCGATCCGCGCAAGGTGGTGGTGATCCCGCACGGCGTGCCCGACCGCGCCTATGTCGATCCCGATTCGATGAAGAGCCGCTTCGGCTGGGACGGGCGGCAGGTCATCCTGACCTTTGGCCTGCTCGCGCCGAGCAAGGGGATTGAGACGGTGATCGAGGCGCTGCCGGAGGTTGTGGCGAAGCATCCCGACGCGCTCTATGTGATTCTCGGCGCGACCCACCCCAATCTGGTGGCGCATGAGGGCGAGGCGTATCGCGACCGCCTCCACGCGCTCGCTGCACAGCTTGGCGTCGAGCGGCACATCGCCTTCGTCAACGCCTTTGTCGAACAGGACGAACTGCTCGACTATCTCCAGGCGGCGGACATCTACGCCACGCCCTATCCCAATCCGGCGCAGATCACCTCGGGGACGCTGTCCTACGCCGTGGCGATGGGGAAGCCGGTGGTCTCGACGCCCTATGTCCATGCGACCGAGATTCTCGCCGACGATCATGGCGTGTTGGTCCCGTTCGGCGACAGCGGAGCGTTTGCGGGTGCGATCAACGCGCTGCTCGATGATGACGATGCGCGTGCGGCAATGGCACGCCGGGCCTATGATCGCGGCCGCACGATGATCTGGCCGCGCATCGCCGAAGCGGTCGCAGACTTGCTCGACGCGGTGCGCGACAGCCGTCCGCCGCGCATCCGTGCGATCCCTGCGGCGCGCGCGACCGTGTTGCCCGGCGATTTCCGTGCGGTCGAACGGATGAGCGATTCGACCGGGATGTTTCAGCATTCGATCTATGCCGTGCCCGACCGGCGTCACGGCTATTGCATCGACGACAATGCCCGCGCGCTGATCCTGATGCACCGCATCGACCCGCTCGATGGGAGCGAGCGCGACCGCTGGACCAGCGTCTTCGCGGGCTTTGTCCAATATGCCTGGAACCCAGATCTGCGGCGCTTCCGCAACTTCATGAGTTTTGACCGGACATGGTGCGAGGACAAGGGCTCAGAGGATTCGAACGGTCGCGCCTTGTGGTCGCTCGGAGTCACTGCGGCGGAGGCGCGCGCATCCAAATATCGCGATTGGGCACGCATCCTGTTCGACGAGACCGCGTCGATCGCGGTGGATTTTGGAAGTCCGCGCGCCCGCGCCTTCGCCATGCTGGGCGCTGCCGCGATGCTCGACGCACATCGCGGCCATGCGCTGTCCCGCACGCTGCTTGAACGGTTCGGAGAGGAACTGGTCAGCCTGCTCGACACGGCGCGCCGCCCGGAATGGGAATGGTTCGAAATCGTCCTCGCCTATGACAATGCCCGGCTGCCCGAGGCGCTGATCCGCGCCGGTCGTGCACTCGACCGGCCCGATTTTCTCGCCTGCGGCCTATCGACGCTGAACTGGATTCTCGGGCAGCAGACATCGCCCGAGGGCCGGTTTCGCGCGGTCGGGACCGAAAGCTTCGGGCGCGCCTATGCCGACCCTATGCCGTTCGACCAGCAACCGCTGGAGGCACAGGCGACGATCGACGCCTGCGCCGCCGCGTTCGATGCGACCGGCGACGCGCGCTGGGTGGACGAGGCGCATCGCGCCTATCGCTGGTACCTGGGCCAGAACGACCTCGACCTGCCGCTCGCAAGCGCGACGGATGGGGGATGCTTCGACGGGCTGACCCCGCATGGGCTCAACCGAAATCAAGGGGCCGAGTCGATCCTGGCACTCCAGCTGGCGAATTGCGCGATTTCCGCCCTTTCCCGGCGCGCGCAAAACGTGGCAGACCCGGAACAAGCCGTCGCTTAGTCATGGCGACGGCGTTGAAAAGTCCGGGGGGACGCATGCTCGATCTGTATCATCATCCGCTCCGGCTAAAGGCCGACCCGTCGCGCGTGGTGGTGCGTCCGTTTCACATCGGCTGGCAGTCGACCAATGGCGCGCCGTCGCGCACCGAGCGGCTGGTGCGCGCGGTACTTGACATGTCACCCGGCGAGGCGCGCGCGCAGCTGGAAACGGTGCTCAAGGATTTCGAGGCGCGCCACTGGCAGACGCGGCGCGTGTTCATGACGCGCTATGACGAGATCGAGGTGCAACTCGGCCTCGATGGTGCGAATATCGGCGATGAAAAGCGCCAGCTGATCGGTGCCTATTTCTGTCACGAATACAGCTATGCCGCCGCCGCGCTGATGAACCCCAGCGCGGTGCCGCATTACGACCAGACAGGAATGCCCGAGGGGTCGTTGCGCATCCTGATGAGCCTGCGCGCGGTGGGGGAGGGGCATATCTCCTCGGTCGCGTTTCGCGAGGGGATCATCACCGACAAGAACGAGATGACGCTCGCGCCCGAGCCGCCCTTCGCGACCTCCGCCGACGCGCATGAGGTCGAGGAGCGCGCGCCCGAGGGGCCGGTCAAAGTCTATCGCCACCGGGATTCGACGCTGTCGGGGACATTGCTGTTCCCGATTACCCGCGCCCAATCCAACGGGCTGGAGGACATGCGGCTGACGCACTTCCAGCACGATGACGGCAGCGAGGAGTGGCTGGGCACCTACACCGCCTATAACGGGTCGCAGATCCAGTCGGAGATGCTGCGCACGCGCGACTGGCGCGAATTCGACCTCGTCCCGATGACCGGGAGCGCCGCCCGCAACAAGGGCATGGGCCTGTTCCCGCGCAAGGTGAACGGCAAATACATGATGATCGGGCGGCAGGACGGGGAGAATATCTTCCTGATCGAATCCGATCGCCTGACCCACTGGGACGAGGGGGTGAAGCTGATCACGCCGAAATTCCCGTGGGAGCTGGTGCAGATGGGCAATTGCGGGCCGCCGATCGAACTGGACGAGGGCTGGCTGATGCTGACCCATGGCGTCGGTGCGATGCGCAAATACTCGATCGGCGCGGCTTTGCTGGACAAGGATGATCCGTCGAAGGTGATCGGTCGCACCAGCGCGCCGATTCTGGCGGCGGCGAGCGAGGATCGCGAGGGCTATGTCCCGAACGTCGTCTATTCGTGCGGCGCGCTGCGCCACGGGGATTCGATCTTCATCCCCTATGGGGTCGCGGACAGCTCGGTCGCGTTTGCGTTTGTGTCGATCAAGTCGTTGTTGGCGGTGATGTAGGGGGCGGCGTCACCGCCCCTTGAACAACCCGCCCAATATCCCGCGCACGATTCCGCCCACCACGCTCGCGCCGACACCCGATTTCTTGCCGAAGATCGCCTTCGACACCTCGCCCGCCACCGCGCGACCGGCAGCGGTGGAGGCGGATTGGGTGGCGGATTTGACCGCGCGGTTCCACGGGCTGTTCGCTGCCTCACGCTCGGCCTTGCGCTTCGCAGCCTCTTCCAGCCGTGCCTGACGATCGGCTTCGCGCTGGGCGACGAGGCGCTGGCGCTCGGCTTCCTTGGCGGCGCGGGCGTCTTCCTTGGCCTGCGCCAGTGCCGCCTTCTCCGCCTCGTCGGCAGCCTTGGCCTCCGCAGCGGCGGCGGAGGCTTCGCTCGCCTTGGCAGACAGCAGTTCCTCGGCGGATTCGCGATCGACCAGCACATCGTATTTCGCGCCGACCAGATCGGTCTCGATCAGGATCTTGCGCTCCTCCGGGGTGATTGGGCCGACGCGGCCGCGCGGCGGCTTGACCAATGTGCGCTCGACCGGAGAGGGCGCGCCATCGGCCATCAGGATCGACACCAGTGCCTCGCCCACCTTCAGCTCGGTGATGACGGTCTCGACATCGACACCGGGGTTGGCGCGGAAGGTTTCCGCCGCCGCCCGAATCGCCTTTTGCTCGCGCGGGGTGAAGGCGCGCAGCGCGTGCTGGACGCG
>JBHYGP010000334.1:3986-6027 GCA_051858935.1 Sphingomonas sp. | reverse complement strand
GATCAGCCGCACGACCTGTTCGACCTTGTCGAGCAGCGCCTTGGGCGCTTCCTCGAACAGCAGGTGCGCCTCGTCGAAGAAGAAGACGAGCTTAGGCTTGTCGGGGTCGCCGACTTCGGGGAGCGATTCGAACAGTTCGGACAGCAGCCAGAGCAGAAAGGTGGCGTAGAGCCGGGGCGATGCCATCAGCTTGTCGGCGGCGAGGATGTTGACCACGCCATGGCCGTTGTCGTCGGTCTTGATGAAATCCTGAATCGACAGTGCCGGTTCGCCGAAGAAATGTTCGCCACCCTGGCTGCGCAACTGGAGCAATTGCCGCTGGATCGCGCCGACGCTGGCCTTGGCGACATTGCCGTAGCGGGTGCTCAGCTCATCGGCGCGTTCGCTGCACGCGGCGAGCATCGCCTGAAGATCGTCGAGGTCGAGCAGCAGCAGGCCTTCATCGTCCGCGACGTGGAAGGCGATGGTCAGCACGCCTTCTTGCGTGTCGTTGAGCCCCATCAGCCGCGCGAGCAGCAGCGGTCCCATTTCCGAGACGGTGGTGCGCACGGGATGGCCCTGCTCACCGAACAGGTCCCAGAATTGCACCGGCGCCGCGGCGTATTCCCAGTCGCTATAGCCGATCTCGGCGGCGCGCTTGCTGAACGGTTCGTGGGTCTTGGCGGTCGGGGATCCGGCCATGCCGATGCCCGACAAATCGCCCTTTACGTCGGCGGCGAACACCGGAACTCCGGCACGGCTGAAGCTTTCGGCGAGACCTTGCAGTGTGACCGTCTTGCCGGTGCCGGTCGCGCCTGCGACCAGTCCATGGCGATTGGCGCGTTTCAGGACCAGCCCCTGACGCTCGCCTCCACCCAGGCCAATGAACAGATCACTCTCGTCCGACATGCTGCGCTCCCGATGGTCAGGAGCGCAGCATTAGGGAGAATGGCGTCGGAGGCCAGCCCTATCAGCGGGCGAATTCAACCGCGCGATAGGTGCCCGCGCCGCCGCGGACCATGATGTAGAGGACCACCGAATCGGCACCCGATGCCTTGGCCGCGTTCACCAGTCGGGCGAAGTCCGCCGGGCTTTCGACCGGCTGGCGATTGACCGAGGTGATGACGAGGCCGCGGGTCAGCTGCTTCTGCGCCGCGTCGCTCGCCGGATCGACGCCGACCACAACGACGCCCTTGGTCGCCGGATCGATGCCGACAGTGCGCGCGATCTGCGGCGTCAGCGCGGTCACGCTGATGCCGAGCGAGGCGGGACCTTGGGTCGCGTCGTCGCCGCCGGGGGCGCCTTCATCGGCGTCGGGGTCGAACCCGCCCAGCTGATCTTCGGGCGGGCGCTTGCCGACCGTGACCTGAACCGTAACCGGCTTGCCGTCACGAATCAGTTCGACCGGGATGCGCGTGCCGGGGCGAACATTGGCGGCGAGATAGGACAAGGTCTGGTCCGGCGTGACGTCCTTGCCGTCGACCTTGACGATGACGTCGCCCTGCTTGATCCCCGCCTTGGCTGCGGCTTCACCCGGCTCGACGCGGCTGATCAGTTCGCCCTTGCCCTTGGGCACGCCGAACGACTTGGCGAGATCGTCGGTCAGCGGCTGAATACCGACACCCAGATAGCCGCGCTCGACACTGTTGCCCTTCATCAGCGTGTCGATGATCGACTTCGCTTCGGACGAGGGGATGGCGAAGCCGATGCCGACATTGCCGCCGGTCGGCGACAGGATCTGCGAGTTGATCCCGATCACATTGCCATTGAGGTCGAACAGCGGGCCACCCGAGTTGCCGCGGTTGATCGACGCGTCGGTCTGAATGAACCGGTCGAGCGGGCCGCCCTGGCCGGTCGCGCGGTGCAGCGCGGAAATGATGCCCGCCGTCACCGAGCCGCCAAGACCGAACGGATTGCCGATCGCAACCACCCAGTCGCCGGCGCGTGCCCGATCCGAATCGCCAAACTTCACGAAGGGCAGGTTCGCGCCCTCGATCTTGAGCACCGCAAGGTCGGTCGCGGGATCGCGGCCGATCAGCTTGGCGGTGTATTCGCGGCGATC
>JBHYGP010000334.1:0-3976 GCA_051858935.1 Sphingomonas sp. | reverse complement strand
GCGCCCTGCTGGCCCGCTGAGATCACATGGTTATTGGTGACCACATAGCCATCGGCCGAGATCAGGAAGCCCGAGCCGAGCGATTCGGCCTGGCGCGTCACCGGGCGGCCACCGCCCCGCTGTCCGCCGAACAGGTCGCCGAACGGGGTTCCCGCGAACGGGTTGGTCTGGACCTGCACACGTTGCGTAGTCGAGATGTTGACCACCGCCGGCTGAAGCTTGGCGACCATGTCGGCAAAGCTCATCGGCGCGCCGGCGCGGGGCGCCGCAGCCTGGATCGCGCCGGGTTCGTTCTGCGCGCTCTGCGCACCGGCCGGGTTCTGCATCACCAGCGCAGCGCTCGCGCCGCCGATCAGGAGCGCGGAAGTGATCGCATAGGCATAGCGCACGGGAGTGGTTCCTTTGGTCATCTGGCCCTTGGAGTTGCGGCCCGTTGCGGGCGTGGGTTCGGTCATCGGTGTATTACTCGCCTCAAATAGCTGAACGGCGATTGAATATGAACGAACCGACAGCCGTCGGGGTCCGGTCCGTTCCTGACATTCTTACCGGCCCTGGCCCCGGAATTCGCGCAGATAGTCATTGTCCGGCGACAGGATGATCGACGTCTCGCCCTTTGCGTCGGGGCTGAGGAACGTGTTGCGATAGGACTGCATCGCGCGCCAGAAATCGTAGAATTTCGGGTCCTTGTTGAACGCAGCCGCATAGATTTCCGCGGCCTTTGCATCGGCCTCGGCGCGGATGATCGTGGCGTCCTTGCGACCGTTGGCGCGGATCGTTGTCGCCTCCTGCTGGCGCGCAGTGGCCATGCGGTTCAGCGCGGATTGCAGCGGGCTGCCTTCGGGCAGATTGGCCTGCTTGATCCGCACATCGACGATTTCGACGCCATATTGGCTGGCATAGCGCTGAAGCCCGGCCTGGATATTGTCCATGACGGCCGTGCGCTCCGGGCTGAGCAGCGACGCGAAGGTACGCTTGCCGAGTTCCGCGCGCAGCGCCGATCCGAACAGCGGTTCGAGCTGGTCGGCGACACGCCGCTCGGTTCCGGCGGTCACCACCATGCGCAGCGGGTCGACCACACGGAAGCGGGCGAAGGCATCGACTTCAAGCCGCAGCTGATCGGTCGACAGCACCGGCTGATTCTCCAGCTCGATGTCGAGCACGCGCTTGTCCACCCACACGACGCGCTGGAAGAACGGCACCTTGAGCTTGATGCCCGCACCGGTGCTGCGCCCGAACTGTTCGCCGGGCTGATACTGGTTGATCGTGCGCACCGGCTGTTCGAGCTGCAGGATCACCGCCTGCTTGGTTTCGTCGACGATGATCACCGTCTCGAGCAGCACCCACAGCAATGCGAGCGCCAGGCCGCCGAACAGGACGGGCCGGGTGAAGATGCCGGTCACTGTGCGCCTCCCTGCTGCTGGGCTTGCTGGGCCTGTTGTCCCTGCTGGACCGACGGCTGGGTGGTCCCGCCACGCGCTGCGGGCAGGGGGAGGTAGGGGGTCACGCCGCGCGTCTCCACGATCGTCTTGTTCGACTTGGCCAGCACCGCCTCCATGGTTTCGTAATAGAGGCGGCGGCGGGTGACTTCGGGCGCGAGCTTGTACTGTTCGTAGATCTTGTCGAACTCGGTCGCAGCACCCTGCGCGCCGGCAAGCACCTGTTGCGCATAGGCACGCGCCTGGTTGCGATCGCCCTCTGCGGCCTGTTGCGCCGCAGTGACCTGCTTGAAGGCTTCGTCCACGGCTGCCGGGGCGGAGGCGTTCTTGATCGAAACGCCGCGGACGCGGACGCCCGAATTATATTCGTCGAGAATCGCCTGCATCGTTTGCTGCACGCGGGCCTCGATGACCGTGCGACCCGGGCCGATCGCGTCGTTGAGCGTGACGCCGGCGACTGCGGCGCGCATCGCACTTTCCGCGGTCGCGCGCACGGTCGTGGTCGGCTCGGCGATCTGGAACACGAAATCCTCGGGATTCGCGATGTCCCAGCGCACCGAATAAGCGAGGTCGACGATGTTCTGATCCTGGGTCAGCATCAGGTTCTCGCCATTACCCTGCGGGAAATCCTCCCCGCTGATCTTCTGGACATTGACCTTCTCGACCGTCGCGATCGGCGCGGGCAGGGTCATGCGGACGCCCGGCTCCATCGTGTGCGAATATCGGCCGAGCAGTTTCACCACGCCGCGCTGTTCGGGGGTGATGACATGCACGCTGGTAAAGAAGATCCACGCCAGTACGAGCAGGCCGATTGCGATCAGTACCACCGGCCGGCTGGGCATGCCCGTGGGCAGACCGCCGCGACCACCGCCGCTCCCGCCGCCGCCCTTGCGGGCGCGCTTCAGGAAATCGTCCAGGCTGCTGACGTTGGACTTGCCGCCGCGCTTCCCCTCGGGCGGGAACGCCCAGGGGTTGCGCGGCCCGCCGCCATTGCCGCCATCGCCACCCGCGCCGTCGCCGCCGCTCTTGTCGCCATTGCCGCCGCCCCAAGGGCCTTTGTTCTCGTTCCACAGCGCGCCGCCAAATCCGGTAGCGCGCGCGATCCAGCCATTCAGTCTCGCCATATCTGTCTTTATAGGGACCGCGCGGCGGATTTACAGTGGCGCTGATCGAAACCCGTCCTATGTCGCGCGGCATGACCGATCAGACCGAACTTCAGGCTCTCCTCGCCCCCATCGCCGCCGGCCGCGCCACGGTGCGCGTCGAGGGCGCGCGGGCGAGCATCATCCTCGACGTCACCGGCCTGCCCGAAGCGGCGCAGGACGCGCTGGAGGCCGATCTGCGCGCGGCGGCAACGGTGCCGGGGATCAACGAGGTGCGAATCGCGCGCACCGCGCAGCGCGTCGCGCGCCGCCTGATCGCGGTGGCGAGCGGCAAGGGCGGGGTGGGCAAATCCACCGTCTCGGCCAATCTCGCCATCGCGCTGGCGCGGGCTGGGCGGAAGGTCGGGCTGGTCGATGCCGATATCTATGGCCCGTCGCAGCCCAAGCTGATGGGGGTCGAGGGGCGCAAGCCGGTCGCGCATGACAAGAAGCTGGTTCCGCTCGCCACCGCTTATGGCGTGCCGATGCTGTCGATGGGCGGGCTGGTTGAGGAGGGGCAGGCGATTGCCTGGCGCGGGCCGATGGCGGCGGGGGCGTTGACCCAGCTGGTCGATGCGAACTGGGGTGCGGCGGATACGCTGGTGCTCGACCTTCCGCCCGGTACCGGCGACGTGCAGTTGACGATGATTCAGAAGCACCGCCCGGCGGGGGCGGTGATCGTTTCGACGCCACAGGATCTGGCGCTGATCGACGCAACGCGGGCGATCGACCTGTTCGCCAAGGCGGGGATTCCGGTGATCGGGATCGTCGAGAATATGGCCGGCTATGCCTGTCCGCATTGCGGCGAGGTGTCGGACCCGTTCGGGCGGGGCGGGGCGGAGGCGGCGGCGGAGCGGCTGGGCGTGCCGTTCCTTGGCCGCATTCCGCTCGATATCGCGATTCGCACGGCTTCGGATGCGGGGACACCGCCCGCTGCCGGGAACGGGGGCGAGGGCGCGGCGTTTGCTGAGGTGGCCGGGAAAGTGAATGCCTGGCTGGAGACCCAGAAAGGCTGAACCATGCCGATGACCGATGATGCCGACATCAAGGCGCTGCTCGAAGGCGCGCGGACCATCGCTTTGGTCGGGGCAAGTGACCGGCCGGATCGTCCGAGCTATCGGGTGATGGCGATGCTGCAGGACCATGGCTATCGCGTCATCCCGGTCAATCCGCAGATCACCGGCGAGCATCTGCACGGCGAGTTCGTGTTTCGTGAGCTCGCCCAGATCGGTGAGCCGATCGATATCGTCGACATCTTCCGGCGTCCGATTGCCGCTGGCGAGGCGGTGGATGATGCGATTGCGGTTGGTGCCAAGGCGGTGTGGCTGCAGCTTGGCGTCATCAACGAGGAGGCCGCCGCGCGGGCCGAGGCGGCGGGGCTGACGGTCGTGATGGACC
>JBHYGP010000333.1:0-3239 GCA_051858935.1 Sphingomonas sp. | reverse complement strand
TGCGCGAATGGCTGATGCTGGACGCACGGGCAGCACGGCCGCGGCTCGCCGAAATGGCGGCGGGGGACCCCGATCTTGGCGTGCGCGCCGCCGCAATGCAGACGCTCGACCGGCTCGACGCACGGATGACGGCGGCATGACCCGGCTGCTCGATCCCGGCGCGGACGACGCGATCACGCTCGACGAGCTGGTCGAGGCGTTGGAGACCACCCCGTTCGATCCGCATGACGAAGACAGCTTCGCCGCGCTCGGCCCGCTGCTCGCGCGGCTGGGGCGCAACCGGGACTTCCTCGCCGACCTCGCCATCGCCGAACTCAAGACGCGTTGCGCCGGGCAGAGCGCGGCCAATGGCTATGGCGCGCAGGTGTTCCTGCTTCGGCCGCCCAATGGCCGCTTCGTGCTGCGCGCCAATTTCTGGCCGGCGGGCGATGACGGCATCGTCCAGGCAAGCGGCACCGCACCGTTCGTCTACGGCATGGCGCACGACCATAATTTCCCGTTCCTGACCTATGGCTATCTGGGGCCGGGCTATTGGAGTGACTATTGGGAACGCAACCCGGAGCGACCGGAGGAGCCGATCCGGTTCACCGGACGGCGGCGGATCGAGCCGGGGCAGCTGATGCTCTACCGCATGCGCCGCGACGTCCATTCCCAGCTGCCGCCCGACGCGTTCTCGGTGACACTCAACATATTGGGCAGCCATCCATCGCATCGCTGGATCGACCAGCATCGCTTCGATCCGGCGACCGGGGGTATCGCGGAGGTGCTGACCAGTGCCCCGTCAGAGGGGCTGGCGACGATCGCCGCGCATCTGGGCGGGGACAACGGCCTCGACCTGATCGACCATCTCGTCCGCCGCCATCCGCACCCGCGGATGCGTGCCACCGCGCGCGCCGCACTCGCATCCGCGCGACCGGATTGCCCCGAAGCGCTGGCGCTGCTTACCAGCGCCAGCGCCTGACCACGCCATATTGGACCCATCTGCGGCAGACAGCGCCCTGCCGGGCCGCGCAAAAGCGTCCTGTGGCGCCGGTGATTCTGTCCGAAGTCGAGATACCGCGGCTTGACGCTGCCATCCGCGCACGCGGCTATGCGCTGGAGATCGGCAGTGCCGCGTGCGACCCGGCGCCCGATGTCGCGGCAATCCTGTGCCGGTGGCGCACCGGACTAGCGATCACGACAGGGACGGTCCCGCGCATTGCGCTCGCCAGCGACAGCGCGACGCTGATCGCCGCACTGGACGCGGGCGCGTCCGACGCCGTCGCGGTGCCGGTCGATCCCGACGAGCTTGCGGCGCGCGTCGATCTGCGCGTCCGGCGACATGCCGCGACTCCGCTCAGTGTCGGCGCGCTGACCCTCGATCCGGTCACACGCACCGTCACCCGATCCGGCACCCGGATCGCGTTGGTCCCGCGCGAGTTCGCGCTGCTCCGCTGTCTCGCCGAACGATCGGGTCGTTTCGTGACCCGCGCCGAGTTGCTCGAACGCGTCTGGAACCTGCGGTTCGACCCCGGCACCAATGTCGTGGCGGTGCATGTCTCGAACCTGCGGGCCAAGCTCGACCGACCCTTCCCCACGGCGATGGTCCAGAGTTGCAAGGGGCTAGGCTATCGCCTCGTTGCTGGTTAACGTCCGCGTCAAACAGAGCCGAATGGAGCGGATATGACTGAACAGCGCGTGACCATCGACATCGCCAATGGCATCGCCGATGTCCGACTGGCGCGGCCCGACAAGATGAACGCGCTCGACCCGGCGATGTTCGCGGGAATTGCCGACGCGATCGACCAGCTCACCGCCACAGCCGGACTGCGCGCGGTGGTGCTGTCGGGCGAGGGCAACGCCTTTTGCGCCGGGCTCGACA
The DNA here is from genome assembly GCA_051858935.1 of Sphingomonas sp. Lineage (GTDB taxonomy): Bacteria > Pseudomonadota > Alphaproteobacteria > Sphingomonadales > Sphingomonadaceae > Sphingomonas. The sequence continues at coordinate 1,378 of JBHYGP010000333.1, read as the reverse complement.
TGGCGAGCATGGCGGGCGGCGGCACCGGGCTCGACATCCATGCGCGCAGCCATGGCGAGGCAAACCTGTTCCAGCAGGTCGCCTGGGGCTGGCGCACCTTGCCCGTCCCGGTCATCGCCGCAGCGCACGGCATTGCATTCGGCGGCGGGTTCCAGATCCTGTCGGGAGCCGACATCCGCGTGATGGCACCCGGCACGCGCTGTTCGATCATGGAGATGAAATGGGGCATCGTCCCCGACATGGCGGGCTTTGCGCTGTGGCGTACGACGGTGCGCGACGATGTGCTGCGCGAGCTGACCTATACCGCGCGCGAATTCCTGGCCGATGAAGCGCTGGCGCTGGGCTTCGTCACCCATATCTCCGACGCGCCCTATGCCGCAGCGATGGACATTGCCGCCGCGATCGCCGCGCGCAACCCCGACGCAATCCGCGCCGCCAAGCGGCTCGCCAACCTCTCCGCCGATGCCAGCGCCGGGCCGATCCTCACGGCGGAAAGCGCCGAGCAGGCAAAGCTGCTGCGCTCGCCCAACCAGATGGAAGCGGTGATGGCGAATATGCAGAAGCGCACCCCGAACTTCACCGACTGACGCTTCCAATGCGCCCACTCTCACGATAAAGGAACTCCATACCCGATATACGAATGAGAGGATGTCCATGCGCGAAGCCGCGATCGTCTCCACCGCCCGCACCGGCATCGGCAAGGCTTATCGCGGCGCGTTCAACGCGACCGAGGCACCGGTCCTCGCCGGGCATGTGATGAACGCCGCGGTCGAGCGCGCGGGGATCGACCCGGCGCGGATCGACGACATCTTCTGGGGCGTCGGCAACCAATGGGGGACGCAGGGGGGCAATGCCGGGCGCATGGCGGTGTTCGCCGCCGGGCTGCCGCAAAGCGTTCCCGCCTTCACCCTCGACCGCAAATGCGGGTCGGGCCTCACCGCGCTGGCGCTCGCCGCGCGTTCGATCATCGCGGGGGATATCGACGTCGCGCTGTCGGGCGGCATGGAATCGATCAGCCTGACCGTCACCAAGGACGCGCCGCGCTTCGCCAACCGCTCGGTGCTGGCGAACGAACCGCACGCCTATATGCCGATGATCGAGACCGCCGAGATCGTCGCCGAACGCTATGGCATCACCCGCGAAGCGCAGGACGCCTATGCCGCGCAAAGCCAGCAGCGCGCCGAAGCCGGACTCGCCAAGGGCGCGTTCGAAGAGGAGATCGCACCGATCACGGTCGAGAAGGCAGTCTTAGACAAGGAGGGCAACCGCACCGGAACTGAGACGGTCACCGTCACCCAGGACGAGGGCATCCGTTCGGGCACCACTGCCGAAGCGCTGGCCGGTCTCAAGACGGTGTGGAAGGACGGGCAGGTCATCA
>JBHYGP010000332.1:0-3242 GCA_051858935.1 Sphingomonas sp. | reverse complement strand
AACCCTTCCTTCTGGTCCAGCGGGCGCAGCGTGCGCACGTCGATGGTCGCGCCGATCGAGGCACCGTTGATGTTCGCCTGGGGCGATTTGTACACGTCCGCGCCGGAGATCACCTCGGACGGGATCACGTCGAACGAGAATTCGCGGCCGTTATTGTCGGTCGCCAGCGTGCGGCCGTTGACCGTGACCGCGTTGAACTTGGGACCAAAGCCGCGAACGGTGACATAGCGGCCTTCGCCACGGTTGCGTTCGATGGTGACGCCGGTGATGCGCTGCAGCGACTCGGCGACATTCTGGTCGGGCAGCTTCCCCAGATCCTCGGCCACGATCGAATCAACCACGCCGACGGCGTTGCGCTTGATGTCGATCGCGGCGCGCTCGGCGGCGCGGATGCCGGTGACGACGATCTCTTCTTCGGCGGGTGGCGCTTCGGCGTCCTGAGCAAAAGCGGGCTGGCCCAGCGCCGCCGCGCTACCCGCGACCGACAGCAACAAGGCCCGGCGAACTGTGACGATGCGATTGGTCATCATTCCTCTCCCCAAATTTTCTTTGACCATTTCATGCCGCAGCCAGGGGCGTATGTCAAATGATCATCATACATATGATGATATGGGTAGCTAGCGCACCGATTTGATCGGAAACACGCACAATGCGGAGCCGAAAACGAACACGACCGCTGCCCAGAAGATCACGCGATAATCGTTACCGAAGGTGCTGAGGAGGATCGCGGCCATGACCGGGCTGATAATCTGGGGGATGTTCACCGCAGTGGTCAGGATGCCGAGATCCTTGCCCTCATCGCCCAGCGCGCTTTTGGGGAGCACCTGGGTCATCAGCGCCATGTCGATCGACATGAACATGCCGTAGCCGACCCCGATGATCGCGGCATAGACCCACATGCCCTGCATCGTCGGTGCGACGAGCGGGGCGACCATCGCGCAGCCCATGATGAGGCTGCCGAGGATCACGAACGGTTTGCGGCGCTGGTAGCGATCCGACAGCCAGCCCGAGCCGAGCGAGGACAGGACGAGGAACACGAGCGTGATGATCGCCATATTGGCGATCGCGATGTTCGATTCGGCGTTACCCAGCCCGATATAGTCGCGCAGGATGTAGAGCAGATACGCGGCGACCGCCTGATAGCCCATATAGATGAAGAAACGGCTGGCGAACGCCCAGGCGAAATCGGGATGTTCGCGTGGCGAGATCCAGAACCCCTTGAGGAACTCGCCCCAACGCATCGGGCGGCGCGGCATCGCATCGCTTGGCGGTTCGCGGTTGATCGCAACGAATGCGAGGCAGGATGCGGCGATGGCTCCGGCGAACAGGCCATAAGCGAGCACGCGTTCTCCGGCGAGATAGCCGGCGACGACCGTGCCGGCGGTCAGTCCCGCAGTCATGCCTGCACCGACGATGCCCGAAACCCCGCCGCGCGTTTCTGGTGCGAAGCGATCTGCGATCAGCGTCGTCATCGCCGGCTGCATGGAATTATAGGCGATGGCGGCCATCACCCACAGCACCATCAGCGACCAGAAGCTGGTCATCCATGACACGCCGAACAGTGCCAGGGACCCGATCAGCGACGCGATGGCGATCCAGGGGGAGCGGCGCCCCCAGCGGCTGCGCGTGCGATCCGACAGCGCGCCGGCAATCGGCGTGGTGAGGGTCGAGAAGATCGAGGTGATTGCGAACAGCAAAGCGAGGTTGTTCGCTTTCGACCCCTCATCCAGTTCGGCAATCTGGTTGGGCAGCAGCACGCCGAGCACGCCGCTGTACAGCGCCATCAACAGGAAGAAATTGACCATCAGCGACAGCTGCAGCTTGGTCCGCTGCGGGCCGAGTACATAGGGATGCGTCGGTGCCGCGCTGGCCATCAGTCTCTCCGGTGCTTATGCTTGTCGTGAATTGCGCTAGTCGTCATTCGGCGACAAGCGGGCGTTCCGGTACCAGCCGCAGCCCCGCCTGACGCGGGCGCCGGTGCGGCCCGCCCTCGCGGCTCCAGCCTGCGCCGCCGCCGCTCCCGATCACCGCTTCGTCCACGACAATGCCAAGGCCGGGTGCATCGCCGAGCCGGATACCGCCATCGCCGATCTGCTGATCGACCGACAGGCCGACCGGCCAGTTGAGATCCTGAACCTCGATCCCGATCATGTTGGGCAGCGCGGCGGCGGCATGTGCGATCGGGTTCGCGTCATAGCCCACCGGGGAGACGGGCAGGTTGCGCGAGTGGGCCGCCATCGCAACGCGCATGAAATGGGTGATGCCCCACACGCTCCCGGCCTGGACGACATCGACTCCCCCGGCATCGAAAAGCGGCGCGAACTGGTCCAGCCCCGTCAGATTCTCGCCGGTCGCGACCGCAGCACGGCACGCGCGGGAAATTGCGGCATGGCCCGCCGCGTCCCAGCGGCGCACCGGTTCCTCGATCCAGGTCAGGTCGATCTGCTGTTCGATCTCGGCGAGGTGGCGCACCGCCTGTTTGACGTTCCACGCCTCGTTCACGTCCAGCATCATCGCCGGGCGGGCGCTGTTTGCGGACAGGATGTCACGCGCGGCCAGGAGGCGGGCGATGTCGCGATCCAGATCCTTGCCGCCCTTGATCTTGGCAGAGGAAAAGCCGTGATCGGCCCAGTTCCGGTAATGGGCGGCGAACGCGTTGTCCTCCAGCCCATAGCACAGGCCGGATGCATAGCCCGGCACGAACCGGTCGAGCGCGCCCAGCGTGCGCCACAGCGGTTCGTCCGCCATCTTGGCCTTAAGATCCCACAGCGCCATGTCGACCGCGGCAATCGCGCCATAGGTAGCACCGGCATGGCCGCTCTTGAACACATGCGCCAGCATCGAGTCATACAGCGCTGTCACCGCGCGAGGATCCTGTCCCTCGACCGCCGGAAACACACGCGCGATGTCGCTATGCTGACCCAGCCCGATGCCGGTCAGTCCGCCATCGGTCTCGATCAGCAGGATCGGCACTTCGGTGATGCCCGCTTTTACGATGCCGTTGACGTCGCCAACGGGGCGACCCCAGTCGTGAACCGTCGTCAGGCTGCGATATCCGGTGATCTTCATATGCGACTGGCATCCCCCGCACGGGCGCTGCGTCGCCCGGCATTCAAACATAGTATGTATGATCTTTAAAATTCTGCAAGCCCTTGACGCTGTGGTGCTTGCGGTTCCATCGGTTGGACCAGCATGAGTTGGGTGAGCGAGAAGGACGAATGAACACAGAGCCGCCCGTCGCG
>JBHYGP010000331.1:0-3246 GCA_051858935.1 Sphingomonas sp. | reverse complement strand
CCGATGCGATCGCCGCGAGTATCGGAGAGGACCCCCGCTTTCGCGGGGGTGACGATAAGGCGCGCCGCCTAAAGCAGCTTCTCGATATCCGCCGCAATATCCTCAGGCTTCGTCTGCGGGGCATAGCGTTCCACGACATTCCCCTCACGGTCGATCAGGAACTTGGTGAAGTTCCACTTGATCCCCTCGGTCCCGAACAGTCCCGGCGCCTGTTTCTTGAGCCAGCGATACAGCGGCGCCGCGTCCGCCCCATTGACGTCAATCTTGCCGAACACCGGGAAGGTCACGTCGTAGGTCAGCGAACAGAAATTCGCGATCTCCGCCGCATCCCCCGGCTCCTGCGCGCCGAACTGATTGCACGGAAAGCCCAGCACCTCGAACCCGCGCGCGCCATAGCGGCGGTGCAGCTCCTCCAGTCCTGTATATTGCGGCGTAAATCCGCATTTCGACGCGACATTGACGATCAGAAGGACCTTGCCGGCATAAGGCGACAGGTCGGTCTCCTCGCCACTGGCTGCAGTTACGGGGATTTCGGCGATCGCGGTCACATTCGTCTCCTAGTCGCTGTTCAAATTGTCTGGCCGCACGACCCCATAGATGTCGGCAAACGCGACCATCCCGCTACCGCCCATCGGCCCGGCCGGAAATCTGCTGTCGGCAGCATTGTCGCGGTTGTCACCCAGGACGAAGAAGCGCCCGGCAGGCACCGTGACCTCGGCCATATCGTCGCCAGACGTCACGCCGGAGTCGAGCACGCTATACGCAGTGCGCGTCCCCGGAAGCCGCTCGGCCAAAACACGCGCGTGCCCGCCGTCGATCGACATGACGCCTTGATCAGTTTGCGGCACGGCCTTTCCGTTCAGGACAAGGCGCCCGTCGCGCATGGCGATGCGGTCGCCCGGAAGTCCGATCACGCGCATCACCCATTTACTGTCCCCAACCGCGAACACCGCAACGTCCCCGCGGCGAAGCGCCTCGGCCGGGGTCTTGCGCGCCATTATCGTGGTTTCGGGCCGCAGCGTCGGCGCCATGCTTTCCGACGCGACCCGCAACCGTTGGAAGGGCAGACCGCCATGCTGGATCAGGGTCACCGCACCATAGCCCGCCAGGCCCAGCATCCCCGCGCCAAATACCAGCAGCAGCCCCGTGCCGAGCTTCACTCCAGCAATCCCTCATGCAACCGCACCACGCGGTCCATCTTTGCCGCCAGCCGCTCGTTATGCGTTGCGATCAGCGCCGCCGCCCCCTCGCCGCGCACCAGCCGCAGCAGTTCGGCGAACACCACATCCGCGGTCTTCTCATCCAGATTGCCGGTCGGCTCATCCGCCAACACCAAAGCGGGCCGGTTGGCGAGCGCGCGGGCGACTGCGACACGCTGTTGCTCGCCACCCGACAACTGGCTCGGGCGATGCGTCAGCCGGTGACCAAGGCCCAGCGCGGTCAGCAGCGCCTCTGCCCGGGCGCGCGCATCGGCATGCGTCGCGTTCTGGATCAGCTGCGGCAGCACGACATTCTCGGTCGCGTCGAAATCGGGCAGCAGATGGTGAAACTGGTAGACGAAGCCGAGCTTGTCGCGGCGCGTCAGCGTCCGCTCATGGCTTTCCAGCTTCGCCACTTCGATCCCGGCGATGCGGATCGATCCCTCAAACCCGCCCTCGAGCAGCCCGACCGCCTGCAACAGCGTCGATTTGCCCGAGCCCGACGGGCCGAGCAGCGCGACGATCTCGCCCGGAGCAACGGTCAGGTCGATGCCGCGCAGCACCTCGATCGTTGCTTCGCCCTGGACGAACGACCGGCGCAATCCTTGCGTCTGGAGGACAAACTCACTCATAGCGCAACACCTGAACCGGGTCGGTGCTCGCCGCCTTGAAGGCGGGATAGAGCGTGGCGAGGAAGCTGAAGCCCAACGCCATCAGCGCGATGCTGGCGACCTCCACCGGATCGGTCTTGGCGGGCAATTCGGTCAGGTAACGCATTTGCGGATCCCAAATCTCCTGCCCTGTGATGAAGCCGAGGAAAGTCAGCACCCCTTGGCGGAAATGGAGCAGAATGAAGCCGAGGATCAGGCCAGCAACGATCCCCAGCCCACCGATCGCTGTGCCGACAGTCACGAAAATCTTGACCAGCCCGCTGCGCGTCGCCCCCATCGTCCGCAGGATCGCGATGTCGCGCGTCTTGGCGCGCACCAGCATGATCAGCGACGAGAGGATGTTGAACACTGCGACCAGGATCAGGATCGACAGCACGGTGAACGTGACCACCCGGTCCACCGCCAGCGCCTCGAACAACGTCGCGTTGAGCGTGCGCCAGTCGGACAGCTGCGCGCTCTGCACCACCTTTTGCTCCAGCGGGGCGAGGATCTCGCCGACCCGGTCGGGGTCCACCGTGTCGATCTCGACCATACTGACCGAATCGCCCATCAGCAGCAGCGTCTGCGCCGTCTCCATCGGCATGACCACGAACGCCTTGTCGTAATCATAGACCCCGACCTCGAAGATCGCGGCAACGCGATAGGACACGATGCGCGGCACGGTGCCGAACGGCGTGGATGGTCCCTGCGGGCTGATCAGTTGCACCTCGCTGCCCAGCGATGCACCCAGCGTCATGGCAAGGCGCGAGCCGATCGCCACGCATTCGCACTCCGGGGTCAACTCGGCCATCCGGCCCGCCACCACATTGCGGTTGAGCGTCGGATTGGCGCGCAGGTCGGCGACGGTCATGCCGCGGACCAGCACTCCCTCGACCCGCCCCTGAAAGCTCGCCATCAACGGCTGCTCGATCAGCGGCGTTGCGGTCGTCACCCCCTGCGTCTTGCGCGCTTCCGCGACCACCTCGCGCCAGTCGCGCAACTGGCCGCCATAGCCCTGAACGACAGCATGCCCGTTGAGCCCGGTGATCTTGTCGAACAGTTCGGCGCGAAAGCCGTTCATTACACTCATCACGATCACCAGAGCGGCAACGCCCAGCATCACCGCGACCAGGCTGATCGACGCGACCAGCGCGATAAAGGCCTCGCCCCGGCCCGGCAGAAGGTACCGGCGCGCGATCATGCGTTCATATCGGGAAAGCAGCATGCGGGCGGTGTTAGGGGGTGGCGGGAGCACAAGCAATCGCGCTGTTGCCAAATAAACACAGGGTGAATGCAAAGAGTCTCAACAGGGTTATCGCCCCGTGACAACGCCCCGTCGCCATCCTAGCAAGTCGCCACGAAGCAATGGCAACGGCCGTGGTTCGGGGAGGCTCTTC
>JBHYGP010000330.1:0-3246 GCA_051858935.1 Sphingomonas sp. | reverse complement strand
CCCCGGCACGCCCAAGCCGCCGCCTGCGCCGCAACCGCGCGATCCGGCGGAGGCGGAAGCCTATTCGATCCTTGGTATCGCGCCGGGGGCGCAGCCCGACGAGATCCGCGCCGCGCACCGCCGTCTGATCACCAGCGTCCACCCCGATCGCGGCGGCTCGCCCGAACTGACGCGACAGGTCAACGCGGCGCGCGACACGTTGCTGAAACCAAAGCCCGGCCCGAAAAACTGAAACGCAATCGGGTTAGCCGCGTTTGACGGTTGCACTTTGCGTAACGCGCACGAAATGAAGCGCGTGCATCATCCCGGAGGCCTAATGACCCATCGTTTCGATCCGACCTCGCTGCGCGAATATGACATCCGCGGAATCGTGGGCAAGACGCTGGGGCCGGACGATGCGCGCGCGATCGGGCGCGGCTTCGCGACGCTGCTGCGCCGCGCCGGCGGGCACCGCGTCGCGGTCAGCCGCGACGGGCGCGTGTCCTCGCCGGTGCTGGAGGCGGCGCTGATCGAGGGGCTGACCGCATCGGGCTGCGACGTGGTGCGGATCGGGCTGGGTGCCACCCCGATGCTCTACTACGCCGAAGCGGTGCTAGAGGTGGATGGCGGCATCCAGATAACCGGCAGCCATAATCCCGGCGATTATAATGGCTTCAAGATGGTGTTTCAGCACCGTCCGTTTTTCGGGGCTGACATCCAGACGCTCGGCAAAATGGCCGCCGAGGGCGATTGGGACGATGGCGAAGGGACGGTCACCGACGCCGACATCCTCGACGATTATGTCGGTCGCCTGCTCGCGGGCTATGCGGGCGGTACCTTCCGCATCGGCTGGGACTGCGGCAATGGCGCGTCGGGGCCGGTCATCGAAAAGCTGGTGAAGCTCCTCCCCGGTGAGCATCACACGCTGTTCACCGATGTCGACGGCAATTTTCCCAATCATCATCCCGATCCCACCGAAGAGAAGAATCTGGCGCATCTCAAGGCGCTGGTCGCTGAGAAGAACCTCGATTTCGGACTGGCGTTCGATGGCGACGGCGACCGGATCGGCGCGATCGACGGGCAAGGCCGGGTGATCTGGGGCGATCAGCTTCTGTCCATTCTGGCTGAACCTGTGCTGCGCAAGGATCCCGGCGCGACGATCATCGCCGACGTAAAGGCCAGCCAGGCGCTGTACGACCGCATCGCCGAGCTGGGTGGCCAGCCGCTGATGTGGAAAACCGGCCACAGCCTGATCAAGACCAAGATGAAGGAAACCGGCGCACCGCTCGCCGGCGAGATGAGCGGGCATATCTTCTTCGCGCAGGATTATTACGGGTTCGACGACGCGCATTATGCCGCGGTCCAGTTGATCAACGCGGTGCACCTGATCGGCAAGTCGATGAGCGAGATCCGCAGCGCGATGCCGGCGATCGTCAACACCCCTGAAATGCGCTTTCAGGTCGATGAAAGCCGCAAGTTCGCGGTGATCGACGAGGTGCTGGAACGGCTCAAGGCGGAAGGCGCCGACGTCAACGACACCGATGGCGCGCGGGTCAACACGCCTGATGGCTGGTGGCTGCTGCGCGCATCGAACACCCAGGACGTGCTGGTCGCACGCGCGGAGGCCAAGGACGAGGCAGCGCTTGCTCGCCTGCTGGGAATGATCGACGCGCAACTCGCCGCCAGCGGGTTGGAGCGCGGGCTGCAGGCGGGGCATTGAGCGCGGCGGTCGAGCCTTACCTGGCGACCCTCGCACCGGATGACCGGGCGATGGTCGATGCGCTGCGTGCCATCGTGATCGCCGCTGCGCCCGACCTGATTGAGGAGATCAAGTGGAACGCGCCAAGCTTTCGGGATGGCGCGGACCACAAGATCACGCTGGGTATCGAGCGTAAAGGCGGGGTCCGCGTCGTCCTCCACCGCGGCGTTACCAAGAAGGACGCGACCGGGTTCAGCTTTGACGACACCGCGCGGCTTGCCGCTTGGCCAGCACCCGACCGGGGCGTCGTGACGCTTCCCGATCTGGGGGCGATCGGATCCCGGCGCACCGAATTGCGCGACCTGATCGCGCGCTGGATCGTGGCAACGCGCTGACGGCTCCCCATCGCCGAAAGCGTTGGACCAGCGGTGATTCAGGGGTGCGCCAGATCCCACGCCGCGCGCACCTGTGCCGCATAGATCGGCGCGCTGCGTTGCACCGCCGCCTGCGCATCGCGGGAGAAGCCTGTGTGGAACTGGAGCCGCAGTCGCGCATCGGCTGCCGCGACGCGAAGCAATGTGCGGACCTCTTGCGGTGCACGCCCCTGCGCCTGAAGGTGCCTCGCAAGGCCCAGGATCGCGCGCGCACGGTCAGGGTCCATCGCCGGTCGCCGGATCAGCACCGCGACCGCGCGACGATACCAGCCCTCCGCTTCGTCGGCTCGCCCCTGTTTCGCGATGATCCCCGCGACATAGCTGCGGCCTTTCGCAACCATCGAAGCGCCATCGCCGACGATCGCGGCAGCTGCTTCCAGCCCCTTGCGGAACAGCATCTCGCCCTCTGCCAGTCGCCCCTGGCTGGCCAGGTTATAGCCAAGATTGGTGTAGGTGACGGCGCGATCGAGTTCGCCCCGTTCATCGGTGGGATTGGCGCGAGCCGCCAGCAGGGGCGCATACAGCGCCTCGGCTTCGGCAAAGCGACCCTGATCCTCGAGCATATAGGCGATATCCTGCTGGGCCTGCAGGATCGCGCGGTCCCCGGCCGGCAGGACGCGCGACCGCAGCGCGAGCGTGGTGCGCATCATCGCCTCGGCTTCGGCATGACGCTCCTGATAATTGAGGTTCCACGCCAGCGCGTAATAGACGTCGGCAAGGTCAAGCGGGTCGGGCTTGTCGGCATCGAGCCCGGCTAGCGCAAGTCGGTAGAGTGGCTCCCCCTCGGTGAAGCAGGCTTGCTGCTCCATCGCATCGGCAAGGTGCAGATAGGTGCGAACCAGCAGCGCCGTTCGCGCCATCGGTCGGCGGTCAGTGTGGAACAGCGGGGCATAGCGTTCGGCCACCGCAAGGTCCCCGACATCACGCGACGCGACCAATAGCTGTCCCCAGCTCGTCGCGCATTCCAGCCTGGGCTTGGCGGGGTCGCACGCGGCCAGCTCCGCCCGGCGCGCGGCGACATAACGGGCGCGCGCAGCCTCGCCGCCGGCCAGTTCGATACAGCGCGGCGCGCGTGCCGTGGCGGGCAGCAGCGACACCCCGGCCAGCGCGGGACTCGCCAGCGTGAGCGCAAGG
>JBHYGP010000329.1:287-3248 GCA_051858935.1 Sphingomonas sp. | reverse complement strand
ATCACAAGAGAGGCCGGACGCAAATCCTCCCCCGCCAGGGGGAGGTGGCGCCGACGGCGACGGAGGGGGAGGACGGCTGTGAACTTGAGCCTCGTGCCGTCATGCTTCCTCCCCCTCCGCCAGCTGCGCTGACACCTCCCCCTGGCGGGGGAGGATTGAGATCAAAGCACTGTTGTGCGGGGCGGAGACACAACAGGCGTCCGTAGAGTCGAACTGAGCGTCGGTGCAAGTCTGCTCCAAAGAACCAAATGGAGCACCCGAAATGCTGGATTTTCTGTCATCGGACCCCGACGACCTGCTCAGCTATTTTCGCTTAGTCACTGCGGCGCTTTCCTTCTTTCGAATGCTCACCAATCCCCCACCGCCCCCATCCACAAACTCACCGCCGCCGCCGCCGCAGTCTCCGCGCGCAAAATCCGCGGGCCGAGCGATATCCCCACCGCCCCCGGCACCGCCCGGATCGCGTCGCGCTCCTCGGCGTCAAAGCCGCCTTCCGGCCCCACCAGGATCGCCGCTGGGCCGGGATGCGCCTTCATCGCCTCCAGCGCGGGAACCCCGCCGGTCTCGTCGGCAAAGAACAGCGCGCGCTCCGCCGGCCAGTCGCGCAGCATTGCCGCCAGCTTCACCGGCTCGGCGAGGTCAGGCAGCGCGGTGCGCCCGCATTGCTCCGCCGCCTCGACCATATGTGCGCGCAGCCGGTCGAGGTTGAGCTTGTCCACCACCGCGCGGCGCGTCATCACCGGCGCAACGCGCGCGACGCCCAGCTCGCACGCCTTTTCGACCACCCAGTCGATCCGCCCCTTCTTGATCGGCGCGGCGCACAGCCACAGGTCCGGCACCCCCTCGCGTTCGCGCAGCTTCTCGCGCACCTCAAGCACCACGTCGCGCTTGCGCACCTCGCTCGCGACGCCCAGCCATTCGCCGGTCGCATCGTCGAACAGCTTCACCGGATCGCCGACCTTCAACCGCATCACGCTGGCGAGGTAATGGCCCTGCTGCCCGTCGATGCGGCGGTGCTCGCCCTGCGTCAGCGCGGGCTCGACGAACAGGCGCGGGGTGGATTGCGGCGGCCAGGCGGGGGTGGCGATCATCGCCGAGCCTTATCGCGACCCAAATGCTTCGTCACCCGGCGTCTTTTCGCTGTCCTACAAGCGGCCCGATGTGGCAGCAGGAGGCATGACCGAAACGGCACCTACCCCCTGCCCGACACCGCGCCTGACACCGCGCATACAACCCGCATTTTTTGTCAGCTTCGTTGTCAGTTTCACCCATGACTGACCCCGCGCAGATCGTCCCCGACACCGAACATCGCGGCCTGATGGCGCTGCTGCCCGCCGCCGCGCGGCCCTATGCACTGCTCGCCCGCTTCGACCGGCCGATCGGCTGGTGGCTGCTGTTCTGGCCCGGAGCCTGGGCAATCGCGCTGTCCGGCGGCGCGGTCGAGCGGTGGGATCTGATCCTCTGGTTCCTGCTCGGCAGCATCGCGATGCGCGGCGCAGGCTGTGTCTATAACGACATTGTCGACCGCGACCTCGACCGTCAGGTCGCCCGCACCCGCAGCCGTCCGCTGGCAAGCGGCGCAGTGAGCCTCAAGGCCGCGTGGTTGTGGCTCGGCTTCCTGTGCCTGATCGGCCTCGTCGTGCTGGTCCAGCTCAACCCTTTCGCCGCAGGCATCGCCGTCGCCAGCCTCGCGCTGGTCGCCGCCTATCCGTTCATGAAGCGGATTACCTGGTGGCCCCAGGCATGGCTGGGTCTGGTCTTTTCCTGGGCCGCCTTGGTCGGCTGGGCCGCCGTGGCGCGCGAACTCCCCCTGCCCGGCCTGCTGCTCTATGCCGGGTGCATCGTCTGGGTCATCGGATACGACACGATCTACGCGCTGCAGGATGTCGAGGACGATGCACTGGTCGGCGTCCGCTCCTCCGCCCGCCGTCTCGGCAAAGGGGTAAAGGCCGGGGTCGCAATCTTCTACGCCCTCGCCCTCGCGCTGTGGAGCGCCGCTTTGTGGCAGGTCCGCCCCGACCCGCTCGTCCTCGCCGCGCTCGCCCCGATGGCGCTGCACCTTGTGTGGCAGGTCGTGACTTTGGTCCCGGCAGACGGCGCCAACGCGCTCCACCGTTTCCGCTCGAACCGCAATGCCGGGCTGCTGATGTTCGCCGCCTGTTTCGTCGTGGGGAGCACAGCATAGTGCGGGGCCTTTTGACCTTCGCCCCCGCACTTCCTAGATCGCGTCGATGCTGACCCCCGATCAAGCCCGTGACCGCGTCCACGACGCCATTGCCCGCGCCACCCGCGCCGGTGCCGACGCCGCCGATGCGATGCTCTCCGCCGGCGAATCGCTGTCGGTGTCGGTCCGGCTCGACGCGCTGGAGGATGTCGATCGCGCCGAGCATCTCGAACTCGGCCTGCGCGTCTTTTGCGGCCAGCGTTCGGCGAGCATTTCGACCACCGACCTGACGCCAGCCGCGCTCGACATCCTCGCCGAACGCGCCGTCGCGATGGCGCGCGAGGCACCCGAGGACGAATGGGCCGGCCTCGCCCCCATCGAGCGGCTGATGCACGGCGCTGTGCCACAGCTCGACCTGGACGACGGCGCGCTGGGCGACCCCGCCGCGCTCAAGGAAACCGCCCTCATCGCCGAGCGCGCGGCGCGCGCCGTCCCCGGCGTCACCAACAGCGAGGGTGCGGGCGCCAGCGCCAGCCGCAGCATCTGGGCGCTCGCCACCAGCCACGGCTTTGCCGGTGCCTATGCATCGTCGAACCACAGCATTTCGGCCAGCGTCCTCGCAGGCGACGCCGGCGCGATGGAGCGCGATTACGACTATCACAGCGCCCGCCACGCCACCCGGCTCGACTCCGCCGAAGACATCGGCCGCCGCGCCGGCGAGCGTGCCGTAGCCCGCGTCGGTGCCGGGCGCGTCCGCGGTGGCGCGATGCCGATCGTCCTCGACCCGCGCGTCGGAT
>JBHYGP010000329.1:0-277 GCA_051858935.1 Sphingomonas sp. | reverse complement strand
CGGCCATCTGAGCGGCGCAATCTCGGGCAGCGCGATCACCCGCAAGACCAGCTTCCTGCTCGAAGCGATGGGCACGCGCATCTTCGCGCCCGGCATCGACATCGTCGACGACCCGCACCGCCCGCACGGACTGCGCTCGCGCCCGTTCGATGGCGAAGGGCTGCCGGTATCGCCGATGAAACTGGTCAGCGCCGGCATGCTCGAAACCTGGCTGCTCGACAGCGCCGCCGCGCGCCAGCTGGGTCTCGAACCGACCGGCCACGCCGTACGCGGCGTC
>JBHYGP010000328.1:3045-3252 GCA_051858935.1 Sphingomonas sp. | reverse complement strand
CGTTGCGCCAGAGCTTGTCCGCAGGAGTCGCCATGCGTTTAGTGTTGGACAGCGCGGCCATTATGTCTAGACATATTCGCAATGAGTCAGGCGATGGCATCGACGCACACCCAATCCTCCCCCGCTAGGGGGAGGTGGCGCGCGCAGCGCGACGGAGGGGGCGGGCGGCTGTCACGCCTGAATCGCGTCCTCCCCCACCACCCGCGT
>JBHYGP010000328.1:2088-3035 GCA_051858935.1 Sphingomonas sp. | reverse complement strand
GGTTTGAAACTGCGTTGCTGGATCATGGCTGGACCGATCGCGTCCGGCTGACGCTGGCGGGTGGGCGGATCGAGCGGGTTGAGGTCGGGGTCGATCCCGAGCGTGGCGACGAACGGCATTTTGCCGCCTTGCCGGGGCTGCCCAACCTGCACAGTCATGCCTTTCAGCGCGCGATGGCGGGGCTGACCGAGGTGCGCGGCGCATCGGACGACGATTTCTGGTCGTGGCGCGACCTGATGTACCGCTTCGTGGCAAAGATCGGGCCGGAGCAGTGCGAGGCGATTGCCGCGCTCGCCTATGCTGAGATGCTGGAGAGCGGGTTCACGCGGGTCGGCGAGTTCCACTACCTGCACCATGCGCCCGATGGCTCGCGCTACGCTGACCCCGCCGAGATGAGCGGGCGGATTGCGGCGGCGGCGGAGACGGCGGGAATCGGGCTGACGCTGTTGCCGGTGTTCTACGCGCATGGCGGGTTTGGGGGGCAGGCTCCGGGCGCGGCGCAGGGGCGGTTTATCAATGGCGTCGATGGCTTTGCCCATTTGGTCGAGCGCGCCGGGGCGGTGCTGCCGCCCGATGGGGTGATCGGGATCGCGCCGCACAGCCTGCGCGCGGTGACGCCGGATGAGCTGGGCGCGCTGCTGCCGATCGCCAAGGGCGGGCCGGTGCATATCCATATCGCCGAGCAGGTGAGGGAAGTGGAGGACTGCATCGCGTGGAGCGGGCGGCGGCCGGTGCGCTGGCTGCTCGATGCGGCGCCGGTCGATGCGCGCTGGACGCTGGTGCATGCGACGCATGTCGATCGGCAAGAGGTTGCGGAGATGGCCGCGCGCGGTGCCGTCGCCGGCTTGTGCCCGATCACTGAGGCCAATCTGGGCGACGGGCTGTTTCCCGCAGGCGCATTTCTCGATAGCGGCGGCACGATCGGGGTCGGGAGCGATTCGAACGTG
>JBHYGP010000328.1:0-2078 GCA_051858935.1 Sphingomonas sp. | reverse complement strand
GCGGCGGAGGAGTTAAGGTTGCTCGAATATGGCCAGCGGCTGACATTGCGCGGGCGCAACCAGCTGGCGAGCGCGGCGCGGCCCTCGACCGGCGCACGGCTGTTCGAGGCGGCGGTGCGGGGTGGTGGGCAGTCGCTGGGGGTCGAGACCGGCCTAGCCGCTGGCCGCCCGGCCGACATCGTTTCGCTCGACTGCAGCGACCCGGCGTTTGAGGGGCGCAGTGGTGACGCGCTGATCGACAGCTGGATCTTCGCCAGCCGCCGCCCGATCGACTGTGTGTGGCGCGGCGGGATCAAGCAAGTCGCGGGTGGGCGGCACCGGCATCGTGAGGCGATCGAGGCGCGCTATCGCATCGCGCTCCGCGAGTTGCTCGCATGAGCATCGAGGCGCGCATCCGCGGCGAGATCGAGGGGCGCATCCGCTCGGGCGAATGGGGGCCGGGGACGCGCGTCCCGACCGAATATGAGCTGATGGAGGCGTATCGCTGCGCCCGCGCGACCGCGAACAAGGCGCTGAGTCGGCTCGCGAGCGAAGGGCTGATCGAGCGCAAGCGGCGTGCGGGTAGTTTTGTGGCGCGGCCGGCGATCCGCACCCCGGTGGTCGGCGTGCCGGACATCGCCGCGCTGATCGCCGATCGCGGTGAGGCGTATCGCTGGGAATTGCTGACGGTGAATTTGCATCGCCGCGCGCCCGCCGGCTTTCCGGTGCGCGGGTCGGGCAGCGGGTGGCTGGTGCTGACCGGGGTGCATCATGCCGGGCGCGCGCCGTTCGGGTGGGAGGAGCGCTGGCTCGACCTCGCGGCTGCGCCGAATGCGGCGGAGGCGGATTTTTCCGCGACTGCGCCGGGCAGCTGGCTGCTCGCGAATATCCCGTGGACCGATGCGCGGCACCGGATCGCGGCGGTCGGGGCCAGTGCCGAGGCGGCGGGGCGGCTGAAGCTCAAGGAAGGCGCGCCGTGCCTTCAAGTCGAGCGCTGGACCTGGCGCGGCAAAGCGCCGGTGACGTTCGCGCGCCAAATCTTTCCGGGCGAGCATTATCAGCTGGTCGAGGATTTCACGCCGCGCGGTTCGCGCTATGCACGGAGACGACGATGTTCAACCGCCTGTTCATGGACCACCCCCGCGATGTCGGCGAAAGCTATGGCGAGCATTTCGCGACCGCCGCCGGCTTTGGCGTGCGGATGGTCGTCGGCGGACTGGCGTGCATCGTCCATGCACTGATCCCGGCCTTGTTCGTGCGCACGGCCAGCGAGACCGTGAAGTCGCTCTATTCGACGATGAAGGCGCGTCAGCCGGCCTTTGCGAAGGAGCCGCCGGCCTTCACGACACCCGACTGGCAGCTCGACTACGAAATCTGATCGGATGCGGATCGAGCATGTCGCGATCGTCGGCGCGGGCTTTTCGGGCACGCTTCAGGCGATCAACCTGTTGCGGCACAAGGGGCCGCGCGCGACGCTGATCGAGCGGGCGGCAACGCCGGGGCTTGGTCTGGCCTATGGCGCGGCGCATCCCAGCCATGTGCTCAACGTACGCGCGGGCAATATGAGCGCCTTCCCGGACCAGCCGGGGCATTTCGCCGAATGGCTAGCGGCGCGCGGGGTGGCGGATGCGGGCAATGCGTTCGCAGCGCGGGTGACCTATGGGGAGTATCTGCGCGAGCTGCTGGATGCGGCGGTGGCGGGCGGCGGCGGACGGCTGACCGTCGTGCGCGGCGCGGTGACGGGGCTTGACCAGCGGGCGGACGGCGTTGCGCTGGCGATGGCGGATGGCAGCGCGATTGCGGCTGACGCTGCGGTTCTGGCGGTCGGCAATCTGCCACCGCACGATCCGCCGGGTCTCGACCCTACAGCGTTGCCCGCCGATCTGTACAAGGGCGATCCCTGGGCTGGCGATATCGCGGAGGGGTTGAGCGATACCGATACGGTGCTGGTGATCGGCACAGGGCTGACGATGATCGACGTCGCGCTGATGCTGGAGGCGCGCGGTGTTGTCGGGCGGATCGTTGCGCTGTCGCGGCGCGGGCTTCTGCCACGGCGGCAGGAGAGTGGCGCGGCCTGGGCACGGATCGACGAGCGACCC
>JBHYGP010000327.1:0-3253 GCA_051858935.1 Sphingomonas sp. | reverse complement strand
GACCGCGTATCGCCCTTTCGCCAAAGCCCGGCACCATGACCACGCCGCTCAGCTTCCAGGGCATGATCCTGCGCCTCCATGATTATTGGAGCCAGCGGGGCTGCCTGATCCTTCAGCCCTATGACATGCGCATGGGTGCCGGCACCTTCCACACCGCGACGACGCTGCGCGCGCTCGGGCCGGAGCCGTGGAATGCCGCGTTCGTCCAGCCGTGCCGCCGCCCGACCGACGGCCGCTATGGCGAGAACCCCAACCGGCTCCAGCATTATTACCAGTATCAGGTGATCCTGAAGCCCAGTCCGGCGGATTTGCAGGAGCTGTATCTGGGGTCGCTGACCGCGATCGGCATCGACCCGCTCAAGCACGATATCCGCTTTGTGGAGGATGACTGGGAATCACCGACGCTCGGTGCCTGGGGCCTTGGCTGGGAAGTGTGGTGCGACGGGATGGAGGTGACGCAGTTCACCTATTTCCAGCAGATGGGCGGCTTCGACTGCAAGCCCGTCGCGGGCGAGCTGACCTACGGCCTCGAACGCCTCGCCATGTACATCCAGAACAAGGATAGCGTGTACGACCTCGCGTTCAACGACGCCGGCGTCACCTATGGCGACGTGTTCCTCGAGAACGAACGGCAGATGTCGAAGTATAATTTCGAGGTCGCCGATACCGACACGCTGTTCGAAGGTTTCCGCAAGGCGATGGCCGAGTGCGAGAACTGCCTGAGCCACAATGTCCCCATCGCGGCCTATGAACAGGCGATCGAGGCGAGCCATTTGTTCAACCTGTTGCAGGCGCGCGGCGTCATCTCGGTCGCCGAGCGTCAGGCCTATATCGGCCGCGTCCGCGATCTCGCGAAGGGCAGCTGTGAGAAGTACATCGAGCATATGAAGCCCGAATGGAGCGCCAAATACCCGGAGTGGAGCCTGTGACCGACTTCCTCCTCGAACTCCGCTCGGAGGAAATCCCCGCGCGCATGCAGGACAAGGCGCGCGAGGATCTTGCGCGCCTGTTCACGGCCGAGCTGGACAAGGCTGGCCTCAAGGCCGGTGCGTTGGTCACCTATGCGACCCCGCGCCGCCTGACGCTGATCGCGCGCGACCCGCCCGAGCAGACCGCGGCGGTGAGCGAGGAGCTGAAGGGCCCGCCCGCCGACGCGCCGGATGCGGCGGTCGAGGGGTTTCTGCGTAAGGCCGGCCTGACCCGCGACGCGCTGGAGACGCGCGATGTGAAGGGCCGCGCGACCTTGTTCGCGGTGATCGACAAGCCGGGCCGCGCGACGGCGGACGTGCTGGCCGAGGCGATCCCCGCAATCGTCCGCGCCTTCCCCTGGCCCAAATCGATGCGCTGGGGCGAAGCCTCGCTCAGCACCGAAAGCCTGCGCTGGGTCCGCCCGCTGCAGGGCATCGTCGCGCTGTTGGGCGAGCAGATCGTGGAGTGCGAGGTCGCCGGGGTGAAGTCCGGGGCCGCGACGGTGGGGCATCGCTTCCACCATCCAGGCGTCATCACCATCGGTTCGGCGGCGGACTATGTCGAGAAGCTGCGCGCGTGCCATATCATCGTCGATCAACATGAGCGCCGCGCGACCATCGCGGTCGGCGCGAAGCTGGCGGCGAACAAGGCCGGGCTGACCCTGGTCGAGGACGAAGGGCTGCTGATCGAGAATGCCGGCCTCACCGAATGGCCGGTGCCGCTGCTCGGCCGCTTCGATGAAGCGTTCCTCGATGTCCCGCCCGAGGTGATCCAGCTGACGGCGCGCGTAAACCAGAAGTATTTTGTCTGCACAAATGCCGACGGAAAGCTGGCGAATGCGTTCATCTGCACGGCGAATATCGACGCGGCGGATGGCGGCGACCGGATCGTCGAGGGCAACCAAAAGGTGCTTGCCGCGCGGCTGAGCGATGCGCGCTTCTTCTACGAAACCGATTTGAAGACCAAGCTGGATGACCTGCATCCGAAGCTCGAAAAGATCGTCTTCCACGAAAAGCTCGGTACCGTCGCCGACAAGGTCGAGCGCGTCGCCACACGCGCGCGGTGGTTGGTGGAAGAGGGTATCGGTTCCCGTGCTCCTGCGCAGGCAGGAGCCCAGGGTAGCGAAGCCCAACCTCACCCTGGGCTCCTGCCTTCGCAGGAGCACTTGGCGGATTTGGCCGAACGCGCCGCGCGCCTGTGCAAGGCGGACCTTGTCACCGGCATGGTCGGCGAATTCCCCGAGCTACAGGGCCTGATGGGCGGCTATTACGCCGCCGCCCAAGGCGAAGACCCCGCCGTCGCCGCCGCGATCCGCGACCATTACAAGCCGGTCGGGCAGGGGGATGACGTCCCCACCGCGCCGGTCACGGTGGCAGTGTCGCTGGCGGACAAGCTGGATACGATTGCGGGGTTCTTCCTGATCGATCAACGGCCGACGGGTTCCAAGGACCCGTTTGCATTGCGTCGTGCCGCGCTCGGTATTTTGGAACTAGTCCTGCGCAATGGTCTCAAGATGGAGACCATGCACTTTTTCGCGACAGCTATCGGTCCCTATCTGCGGCAACTCGAAAATTTGCCCGAATATCAAGGTGATTGGGAGGACGGCCTCGGCAAGCTGGTCAAGCCTGGGCTGTATGGCGAGGTGACCGACTTCATTTTTGACCGTTTGAAAGTTCAGCAGCGCGCGAACGGCGTTCGGCATGATTTGGTCGATGCCGTTTTCGCGCTTGGGGATGACCAGCCACTACGCCTCCTCGCGCGCGTCCATGCGCTGCAGGCGTTTATGGCGACCGAGGATGGGGCGAACCTGCTCGCCGGCTACAAGCGCGCGGCGAATATCCTGAAGAAGGAGGGCGGCGTGCCTGAGGGGGCGGGGGCCAATGCTTCGCCCGAACCCGCCGAGGCCGCGCTGATCGCCGCGCTCGACGCTGCCGATCCCAAGGCGGCCGCTGCGGTGGAGGCAGAGGACTTCGCAGGCGCAATGGCCGCGCTCGCCACGCTGCGTGCGCCGATCGATGCGTTCTTTACCGATGTAACGGTCAACGACAGCGACCCCGCCAAGCGCGCGGCGCGGCTGGCGTTGCTGGCGCGGATGCGCGACGCGGTGCATCGCGTGGCGGATTTCGGGAAGATCGAGGGGTAGTGTGGCCGAACAATCCTCCCCCGCAAGGGGGAGGTGTCAGCGTAGCTGAGGAGGGGGAGGAAGCACTGCGGCTTGAGCCGCGTGGGCATCGCCGTCCTCCCCCTCCGTCGCCTTCGGCGCCACCTCCCCCTTGCGGGGGAG
>JBHYGP010000326.1:2765-3276 GCA_051858935.1 Sphingomonas sp. | reverse complement strand
AAGCTCCTCACGCATCCAGGCGCTTTCAGTCTGGAGCAGGCGGCGGTTGAGGTTGCCGATGACGCCCTCGAACGGCTTCTTCACGTCGTAGGATTTGCGGCCGTCGATGAAGGTGAGCGTGACGGGCTTGCCGCCGGTGCCGTGGAGGATGATCAGCCGGACCTCGCCGGGCAGATCCTTCCACGGGGTGTCGAGGCTGAAGCCGAATTCGCGCGCGAGGCTGCCGAGCACCTGCATGTAATAGGGCGATGGCGGGTTGGACTTGGCCCAGGGAACGACGGCGCCCTTCTTGATGCTGAGGTCGTGGTTGGGGACGACGAGGTCTTCGTCGAACACCAGCTTCTCGCCGAGGCCGTCGCAGGCGGGGCATGCGCCCTGCGGGGCGTTGAAGGAGAACAGGCGTGGTTCGATCTCGGCGATGGTGAAGCCGCTGACCGGACAGGCGAAGCGTTCGGAGAAAACGATGCGGTTGTCGGGGATGCCGGTGTTTTTCATGCCGGATTTGCGCACT
>JBHYGP010000326.1:0-2755 GCA_051858935.1 Sphingomonas sp. | reverse complement strand
CGTGCCTCTCTGACAGACCCTCCCCCAGCCCCTCCCGCAAGCGGGAGGGGAGAGATTGCCTCGACCGTGGTGTCCACCAGATCGACATAGGCGAGGCCGTCGGCGAGCTTCAGCGCGGTCTCGAAGCTTTCGGCCAGCCGCGTGGCGATGTCGTCGCGGACGACGAGGCGGTCGACCACGACCTCAATGTCGTGCTTGTATTTCTTGTCGAGCGCGGGGGCTTCTTCGATCAGGTAGGTTTCGCCGTCGATGCGGACGCGCTGGAAGCCGGCTTTCTGCCATTCGGCGAGTTCCTTGCGATACTCGCCCTTGCGGCCGCGCACGACGGGGGCGAGGAGCAGGAGGCGGGTGCCTTCGGGGAGCGCGAGGACGCGGTCGACCATCTGGCTGACGGTCTGCGCCGCGATCGGCAGGCCGGTCGCGGGGCTGTAGGGCACGCCGACGCGCGCCCACAGCAGGCGCATATAATCGTAGATCTCGGTCACCGTCGCGACGGTCGAGCGCGGGTTGCGGCTGGTGGTCTTCTGCTCGATGCTGATCGCGGGGCTGAGGCCGTCGATATGCTCGACATCGGGCTTCTGCATCATCTCAAGGAACTGGCGCGCATAGGCGCTGAGCGACTCGACGTAACGCCTTTGCCCCTCGGCATAGATGGTGTCGAAGGCGAGGCTCGACTTGCCCGAGCCCGACAGGCCGGTGATGACCGTGAGCGTGTCGCGCGGAATGTCGATGTCCACGCCCTTGAGGTTATGTTCGCGCGCGCCGCGGACGGAAATGTGAGTCAGTGCCATGCCGGGAGTTCTAGCTTTGTTCTTGAGGGGAAGCTAGGGGGGAGATAGGGGCGCGAGTGGCGGGTTGCGAGGGGTAAACGGAGCTGCCGGGAACGCGCGCATGCAGTTTTCGTCCGAATAGCGAAGCGGAAATTTTCTTGAATTATCGGCACTTCGATCTTGCCGCTATGTTCCTATTCATTATGCGTAATGCCCAACAGGGCGGCAGGGTGCCGAGCCGGCCGCCTTTAGCGGTGGCATGGTGCCCTTCCCCGCCGACATTCGAGGGGGCAAGTCATGGTCGCATTGGTTCGCAGATCGGGCGGCGAGTTTCTGGTCAATACGCAGACCAGTGGCAATCAGTTCTTCCAGACGATCGATGCCCTCGCCGACGGGGGCTTCGTAATCGGCTGGCTCGACCAGATCCTGGGCATGCGCGCACAGCGATATGACGCGGCGGGCGTGGCGGTTGGCGGAGAGGTGGCCGTCAATGCCGCCCCCTACCAGACCGGCAGCGTGGCCGGGCTGGCATCGGGCGGGTTCGTTGCCACTTGGGCACCGGGCTACCCCGGCGGCTCAATCGGCGGGCGCATTTTCGATGCGAGCGGAAACCCCGTCGGCGCCGGCTTCACGATTTCTGACACCGTCGCTTCCGGGGTTGAAATTTTCGACCTTCCTAACGGCGGCTTCGTGGTGACGTGGGGCGATCGGTCATCGGGCGATAATGGCTATAATGTCCGTGCGCAGATCTTCGACGCAGCAGGAGCGATGGTCGGCTCGCAAATTCTGGTCAACAACGCATTGCCAGGTTTGCAGGGCGGAGCGACAGGCACGGCACTCGCCGATGGCGGATTTGTAATCACCTGGACCGACCAGCAGGGCGGGGCCGACGATCCCGACATGAGTGCGCGCGGACAGCGTTTCGACGCAGCCGGGAATCCGGTCGGGGACAATTTCCTGATCAATACAAGTACGGCAAGCTCTCAGGTGGATCCGACCGTCGCTGCACTGCCCAATGGCGGCTTCGTGATTACGTGGCAATCCTATGTCGGCACCTACCTCGCGATGGCTCAAATCTACGACGCGCTCGGCAACAAGGTGGGCCCGGAACTGGTGGCGAGCAGCGTCGGCAACGACGTCAACTCCTGCGCAGTGACAGCGCTCCCCTGGGGCGGATTTCTGGTCACCTGGGCGAACTACGCCCTGACAGGGGCGTCACGCTATAGTGTGCGTGGCCAGTTGTTCGACGCCGATGGCAACCCGCTCGGATCGGAATTTCAGATCAACACCGGTACCGTCCACGCGAACACCAACCCCGACATCACCGTGCTTGATTCAGGCCAGGTCGTCGCAACCTGGACGAACGAAGAGGGCAATGGGCTCAACCAGGTCGGCGTCAATGCGCAAATCCTTGTCATGCCGACGGTCGGGACCGCCGGCGCGGATATTCTGAACGCAACGATAGCGGGAGAATCCTTTGCCGGGCTGGGCGGCGACGATGAGATCCGGGGCGGAAACGACGCCAACGCGATCGAGGGCAATGCGGGGGACGATCGGCTGTACGGCAACGATGGCAACGACAGTATCGACGGCGGGCTCGGCGATGACTGGATCGACGGTGGCACCGGAGCCGATCAGATGGAGGGGGGTGTCGGTAACGACAGCTTCATCGTCGACAATGTCGGCGACGTGGTGGTCGAACACGCCGGTAATGGAATCGATCGAGTAGAGACCACGCTCGAAACCTATGCATTGCCCGCCAATGTCGAGTGGCTTGCCTATACGGGCAGCGGAAATTTCCGCGGTACCGGCAATGCCGACGCCAATGTCATACGTGGGAGCGCCGGCGATGATATCCTAGATGGCGGGCTGGGTGCAGACCATTTGCATGGCGGTGCTGGCAACGACAGCTTCTATGTCGACCGTCAGGACGATCTGGTGTTCGAAGATGCCGCAGGCGGCACCGACACGGTCATCTCGTCCGG
>JBHYGP010000325.1:0-3286 GCA_051858935.1 Sphingomonas sp. | reverse complement strand
ACCCAGTTCGTTGGCGAAGCTGTTCGACGCGAGAATGTCGGGATCGTCGAATTCAAGCGCGAGGATCGACATGGGGCGGGTCGAGTCGGCGAGGATCGCCTTCACGTCGCGATAGCTACCCGCGAGCATGGCATAGCCGCGGCCGTCGTTGAACTTGGTGCCGACCATCGCGTTGAACTCGCGGTCCTCACCGCCGCTCGCTTCGGGGGTCAGATAGCGCGCGTCGAATTCGAACCCCTGAAAACTATCCTCCAGCACGAAGTTGGCGACGCCCGCGATTGCGTCCGACCCGTAGATCGCAGACGCGCCGCCGGTCGAGACCTCGACCCGCTTGATGAACCCGGAGGGCAGAGTGGACAGGCTGACGCGATCCGAGTTGCCCGAGTTGGACACCGCGCGCTTGCCGTTGATCAGCACCAGCGTCCGGTCATCCCCCAACCGCCGCAGGTCGATCGTCGAAAGACCGGCCGTCTGAATCTGGTCATTGCTGTTCTGGGGCGAGACCGACGCCGACACGCCGGGAAGCTCGATCACCGCCTCGGCCAGGTCCGCGGTGCCGCTTTCCTTGAGGTCTTCTCCGGTAAGGAGCTGCAGCGGCACCGCCGACTCCTCGATCGAACGCTCGATACGCGATCCCGTGATCACCACCAAGCCGTCGGAGGGATCTTCAGCCTGCGCATCAGCTCCGGTGCCGACATCCTGAGCCCAGACCGGCGTCGCCGCAACAAGCGCCACAGCAAGCGAAGCCCGACAGGTGAAACCCAACAATCCCCGGTGCTTGAACGTCATAAAATTACCCCCACGGTACAGTTGCAGCACTCTTTATGCGGGGGATCATTGTTTCGGGGCCAATTCATAATTAGGAACGCTTCATGCAATTTTTGCATAATGTTGAAATATCGAGATTTTATGGAACTGAAGTGGCTAGAGGACCTGTTGAGCGTTGCCGAGATCGGCAATTTTTCACGCGCGGCTGCGGTTCGGCACGTCACGCAATCGGCGTTGAGCCGGCGCATCCAGTCGCTCGAACTCTGGATCGGTGTCGAACTGCTTGATCGGTCGCAGCACCCCATTTCGCTAACGCCGGAGGGACAGGATTTTATCGCGGTCGCACGCGAGATCATCGCCCAGTCGCACGATGCCAAACGGCGTGCGATGGCAACCTCCCGCATCGCGGATACCGGCGTCCGTATCGCGTGTCTCCACACGCTGGCCCTCTATTTCCTGCCCGACCTGTTTACCGACCTGCGCAGACGCGTCGGGCCGTTCGAAGCGGCGATCGTCGCCGAGACCCGGACGATCGAAGAATATCTGACAGCACTGCTGAACGGGGGCAGCGATTTTTTCATCTGCTATGATCACCCGTCGGTGACGTTCGACATCGATCCGGTCGATTTCCCCAGCAAGGTGATTGGAACCGACCGGATGATGCCCTTTCATGCAGGCACCGCCGCGACGGACGTTATCCGCGATGCGGGCCGCGATCCCATTCCCTTCCTCGAATTCTCCAAGACGTCCTACATGTCCCACGTCGTCGGCAGCATCTTGAGGGACGGGCCGGCCAAGCTCAATCTCGCACCGATTTTTCGCGCCTCGCTTGCGGAGAGCCTGTTCACCGCCGCGCGCGCCGGCCTGGGAATCGCCTGGCTGCCGGAAAGCATCATCAACGGTGGGTTCGGTGCCCCCGCGACGCCTCCGGCCGATGACCCGTGGAGCACGACGATGAAGATCAGGATTTATCGCGCGGCCCGGAACAATATTCGGACCGTCGAGGCAATCTGGACAGCGCTCGACGCGCCGAAGGTCACAGTCGGCATTTAGGGACGAACCCATGCTGGCGCGCCTGCCGGGGGTCGCCTAGACGCTGTTCGTTGCCATGAGGAGACTGTCGTGACCCTGCCCGACCTGATCGTTCCCACCTATGTTCAGATGCTTGGCGCGTTGACGGCCTGGCTGGCCAAGGCGGAGTCGCGGGAGGATGCCGACGCGCTGATGGCGGCGCGGTTGGCGCCTGACATGTTCCCGCTCGCGACGCAGGTCCGATTCGCCTGTGTACAGGCGCAGGAGGGCGTTTACCGGCTGCGCGGCGAGACCTTCCCGGCATCGGTGGCCGAACTGCTCGACGAGGGCCGCAACGGCGGAGAACAACCGGGCACGATCGTCGACGCCCGTGCGCGGATCGCGCAGACGCTGGCGCTGCTCGAAACGGTCGGCGGCGACATGCCGCACGTCGATCCGGTAACGCCGATTGCCCATGCCCTGCCGCAGGGCATGGTGTTCGACCTGACGGCGGAGCAGTTCGTGCGCGACTGGGCACTGCCGCAATTCTATTTCCATGTGATGACCGCCTATTCGATCCTGCGCGCACAGGGCGTGGAACTGGGCAAGGTCGATTATGTCGCGCACATGCTGCGCTTCGTCCGCCCCGGCACGATATAAAGAAATCTTTATATAACGCTTGCGGGCGATCTCCGCCGGGCGTAAGGACGCGGCCGAGGCATGGGGGTGACCCGATGCCTCGAATGATCGCGCCGGTGCCCCGCAAGGGGCTTAAACGGGAATGCGGTGCGGGCGGCTCTGTCGCCCAACTCCGCGGCTGTCCCTGCAACTGTAAGCGGCGAGCGTGATGCACTGGTTCCCCATTGAGGGAGCAGCCACTGGACTTCTGTCCGGGAAGGCCGTGCATCCCGCCCTGACCCGCGAGCCAGGAGACCTGCCGGCGCATGGTCGCTCTTGCCTTGGTCCAGGGAATGGCCGCGGCACGGTCCTCCGTCTGAGCGACGAACTTAAGCGGCGGGGGCCGCTGAGGTGTCGTGCGTCAGGCGATCATGCGCCCGTTTGATGCATTGACGCCCGTCATCCGCGTGCGGATGGCCAGGCCCCTGCCCTCGTTGCTCGGCGCCGGGGGGATTCCCATGTTGAAGTTGCTGTCCGTTTCCACGCTCGCCATTGCCGCGGCGTCGCCCGCCCTTGCGCGCGAAACCGTCGTCGCTGAAGACTCGAGCGAGATCGTTGTCGTTACCGCCTCACGCTCGGGCGAAACTGTTCCCATTGATGAGGTCGGGGCGTCGGTCACCGTTATCGACGCCGAAGCGCTGGAACAGCGCCAGACGCGCAGTCTGTCCGACGTGCTGCGCGACGTGCCGGGCGTTGCGGTCAGCCGCCAGATCGGCGGCCTGACCCAGATCCGCATCCGCGGGACCGAGGGCAACCATGTCCTGACGCTGGTCGACGGGATCGAAGTATCCGACCCGTTCCAGGGCGAATTCGACTATAGCGGCGTGCT
>JBHYGP010000324.1:0-3291 GCA_051858935.1 Sphingomonas sp. | reverse complement strand
GGCCTCGTGTTGTTGCAGATGCATTCGAAGAACCGCCCGAGCACCTGGCCGCTGGTCGGGGCGGGCCTCGTCATCCCCGCAATCCTCGCGATCTTCTTCATCCATATCTAAAGGGAGCCGCCGCTCATGCAGTTTCGCGTAACCGGATTGACCGCCACCGCGCTGGGCGCGGGCCTGTTCGCGCCGGGGATGGCGGCCGCGCAGACGCTCGACGTCTCGGTCACCATTCCGCGCCTGACGGTCGCCGAATATCACCGGCCCTATGTCGCGATGTGGATCGAGAAGGAGGGCGGCCCGGCCCAGACGCTGTCGGTGTGGTATGATGTGGACCTCAAGAACAATGAGGGCACCAAGTGGCTGCGCGACGTGCGTCAATGGTGGCGCGCATCGGGCCGCACGATGCGCTTTCCCGCCGCCGGCGTGACCGGCGCGACCAAGGCTCCGGGGACGCACAAGGTGAGCTTCAAGCCGAAGCTGGGCGCCGGCAATTATACGCTGGTGGTCGAGGCTGCACGCGAAGTGGGCGGGCGCGAGCTGGTCCGCATCCCCTTCTCGCTGCCCAAGGGCGGCACCGCCCGCGCCAGCGGCACGTCCGAGCTGGGCGCCGTGACTCTGACCGTTAAGCGTTGAATCGAGGGGATATAATCATGAAGCTCCGCAATCTTCTCATCGCCACCGCCTTCGCGGCGGTCGCCATTCCTGCCAGCGTCCAGGCGCACCGCCAGTGGATGATGCCGTCGATGACCGTCGTCTCGGGCGAGGGCACCGACGTGTGGGTCACGGTCGACGCCGCCGTGTCGAACGACCTGTTCTATTTCGAACATCAGCCGCTGCGCGCCGACATCGCGGTGATGCTGCCCGACGGTACGGCGGGTGAGGTCAAGAACAAGGCGACCGGGCGCTATCGCACCACGCTCGACGTGCAGATCCAGCAGCGCGGCACCTACAAGATCTACTACGCCAGCGAGGGCGTGATGGGATCGTACAAGCTGAATGGGGAAGAGGTCCGCATCCCGCGCGGCACCACCGCCGACAAGCTGGCCAGCGTGATCCCGGCGGGCGCGACTGATGTCCGCACGACCACGGCCAGCAACCGCAACGAGATTTTCGTGACGGCGGGCGAGCCGACCACCACCGTGTTCAAGCCGGTCGGCAAGGGGATCGAGCTGGTGCCGATCACCCATCCCAACGACCTGGTGATGGGCGAGGACGCGACGTTTCAGTTCCTGCTCGACGGCAAGCCGACCGCCGGCCTGACGGTTACGGTGATCCCCGGCGGCATCCGCTATCGCGACCAGCTGCATCAGCAGGACCTGAAGACCGGCGCGGATGGCAAGGTCACGATCAAATGGAGCGATCCGGGGATGACCTGGATCAACGTCACCACGCCGCGCGCCGAGCGTGAGGAGGGCGGCCCGCCTGCGCCGGGTGGCCGCCGGGCGAGCTATGTCACCACGGTCGAGGTGATGGCGCCCTGACGCCCGACCCCCGCATTGCCATTCCCGCGACGCTGTCGCCCGCTGCCTTTCACCGGCGGCGGGCGCATGCGCGGGTCGAGCGGTTCGGCGGGGACACGATGGGGACGCGCTGGTCGGCGCAGATCGTCGCGCCGCCACCGGGGGTACAAGCGGCGATTGCGGGCGTGCTGGCGCACCTGATCGCGCAGATGAGCCATTGGGAGCGCTGCTCGCAGCTCAGCCGGATCAACGCGGCCGCGCCCGGCGGCTGGCATGGGATTGCGCCGGAGTTCGCGGCGGTGATGGAGGTCGCGCTCGACATTGCGGCGCGGTCGGACGGGGCGTTCGATCCGGCGATGGGTGCGCTGGTCGATCTATGGGGCTTTGGCCCGCCGGGACCGCGTGCGGATGCGCCGAGCGATGCCGAGATCGACGCCGCCCGCGCTGCGGTCGGCCCGGGCGCGATTGAGCTGGACGCGCTTCTGCTGCGGCTTAGACGGGTGCGCCCAGCGCGGCTCGACCTGTCAGGGATCGCCAAGGGCTATGCGGTCGATGCGGTTGCGGCGCGGTTGCGCGCGATAGGCTGTACCGATTTTCTGTTCGAGATTGGCGGTGAGCTGGTCGGTGTTGGCATTCGGCCCGATGGGCAGCCCTGGTGGGTCGATGTGGAGGCTCCGCCGGGCGTGGCGCTCGCGCCGCTGCGGATCGCGCTGCACGGGATCGCGGCGGCAACGTCGGGGGATTACCGCCGCACTTCTGCTGCAGGCAGCCACAGCATCGATCCGCGCACGGGCCGCCCGATCGCGCATGGCACGGCGAGCGTCACCGTGATCCACACCGATTGCTGTCACGCAGATGCCTGGGCGAGCGCGCTGACGGTGTTGGAGCCCGAGGCGGCGATGGCGCTGGCCGAGCGCGAGGGGCTGGCGATGCAGCTGGTGGTGCGGGGTGAGGGTGAGTGGCTGTCCCGCGGGTTGCGGGCGATGCTCGAATGATCTTCCCCCGCCAGGGGGAGGATTGAATAGGCTTGGCCCGGGTCAAGCCCGGGCAGACGATGGGGTGTTTTACGCGTCGGCCCAGCGGCGCAGGAGGTTGTGATACACGCCGGTCAGTTCGATCACGCTGCGATCCGCGCCGCCGAGCTGGCCCGTCAGCCGCTGCACGCTCTGGTCGAGGTCGAACAGGATGCGGCGTGCGCCGTCGTCGCGGACCATCGACTGGATCCAGAAGAAGGAGGCGACGCGCGCGCCGCGCGTCACCGGCTCGACCTTGTGCAGGCTGGACGAGGGGTAGAGGATCGCGTGGCCGGCGGGGAGCTTGACCCGCTGGACCCCGAACTGATCCTCGATCACCAGCTCGCCGCCGTCATAGGCCGCCGGGTCTTCGAGAAACACCGTCATCGACAGGTCGCTGCGGATGCGGAAGTCGGTGCCGCGCTGGATGCGGATCGCGTTGTCGACGTGCACGTCGAAGGTCTGGCCCTCGCCGTAACGGTTGAACAGCGGTGGATAGACTTTGAGCGGAAGCGCGGCGGCGAAGAACAAGGGTGACTTGCCGAGCGCGTCGAGCACCATCCGGCCGGCCTGATGCGCGACCTCGCTCGCCTCGGGCAGCTGCTCGTTGCGCTTGGCGAGCGCCGACTGATGCCCCGATGTCGCATTCCCGTCCTGCCATGGGCCGTCGTCGATCATCCGGCGCAGCGATGCCACGCCAAGAGGATCGAGCAGGTCGGGAATCGCGATCAGCATAGGAACGCCTTCTTTAGTTTGGTTTCAGCAAAGCTGAAACGGTTGCGGCACCGGCCCACTCCCCCACCCGGCCACCCATCTAGGAT